>CAYHQI010000118.1:0-1573 GCA_964358785.1 uncultured Candidatus Saccharibacteria bacterium | reverse complement strand
ATTGCCGAAACAAAAAATAAAGTCGGGGAGTCAGTTGAGCTTTTTGGTTGGGTGCGTGGTCGTCGTGATCATGGCAAGATAGTTTTCATCGATTTGCGTGACAGGTCTGGCGTAGTCCAGGTTGTTTTTACGCCACAGCAGAAAGACTACGAACTTGCCAATACCTTAAGATCGGAGTGGGTCTTAAAGATAAACGGCAAGGTAGCGGAGAGGCCGGAGAAAATGATCAATCCAGAAATTGAAACTGGTAAAATCGAAATACAGCCGGAATCTTTGGAGATTTTAGCGCAAGCGGTTACGCCGCCGTTTCCATTAGATACTGATGGGCGCGAAATTGATGAAGAGCTGCGTTTAAAATATCGCTATCTTGATCTTCGACGCGATCGACTCCAAAAAAATATTGCACTCCGTTCTAAGTTCGTTGATTTAGTTAGGCAGTTTTTATTTCAAAAAGATTTTCTGGAAATAGAGACGCCTATTTTAAGCGCGCCGACACCGGAAGGTTCACGAGATTTTGTAGTTCCGTCGCGTTTGAATCCAGGCAAGTTTTTTGCCCTGCCGCAGTCACCCCAGCAGTATAAGCAGCTTCTTATGGTTGCTGGGTTCGAAAGGTATTTTCAGATAGCCAGATGTTTTCGTGACGAAGATTTGCGAGCCGATAGGGGATTTGAACATACTCAAGTAGATCTCGAAATGAGTTTTGTTAATCAGGAAGATGTGATGAGGATGGACGAGGAACTTATTACGACTGTTGTTGAGTCGTTAGGTTATAAAATAAAAGAGAAGCCATTTCCGATTTTTACTTACAAGGATGCGCTGGAAAAGTTTGGTGCTGATAAGTTTGATCTAAGAACCGATGAAGATAAGAGGGCTGGCATATTAGCTTATGCGTGGGTAAAGGATTTTCCGTTTTTTTCCGCCGAAGGCGGATCCGCCTCTGGCGGAGAAAATACAAAGTGGACTTTTACTCATAATCCGTTTTCTATGGCTAAATCAGAGCACGTCGATTGGTTATTGAACGGTGAAAATATTGATCAGATTTTAACTACCCAATACGACCTCGTGTGTAATGGTGTCGAAGTCGGCGGTGGCAGTATAAGAGCTCATAAGCCAGAGATGCTAGAGGCGGTTTTTCGAGTTATGGGTTATTCGAAAGATTCTATTGAAAGACAATTCGGCCACATGTTAGAAGCATTTAAGTTTGGCGCACCGCCACACGGTGGCATTGCTCATGGCGTAGAGCGTAATCTGATGACTTTACTGGGCGAAGATTATTTACGCGAAGTTGTGGCTTTTCCCCAAACAAGTTCTGGTCGGACGTCGGTAATGGATGCTCCCAGTGAATTGGATGATAAACAGTTGAGGGAGCTTCATCTACAAGCGAAAAAATGAGAAGGCGAGTTTTCATAATCCATGGTTGGGATGGCTATCCCGAGGAGGAATGGTTCCCGTGGTTAAAGCTGGAGTTGGAATCGTGCGGTTTTGAGGTCCAGGTTCCGGCCATGCCGGAAACGGCTACGCCAAAGATTGAAGTTTGGGTGCCGCATCTTGCCAAGCTAGTTGGCGAACCTGA
>CAYHQI010000117.1:0-1613 GCA_964358785.1 uncultured Candidatus Saccharibacteria bacterium | reverse complement strand
AAATGTTCGCAGAGAGATTCTTAACTTCAAGATTCGGCGCTCTTAATAAAAGGCCAAGGATTGGTTTTGCTCAACAACTACAAAATTGCAACAAAGAAAAATTTAATCAGATCCACAGCAATACAACGGTTTTCGCCTTAATTTACGAGAATGGCGTGTTGATCGCTGGCGATCGGCGCACTTCAGGCGGTTATTTTGAAATCGTTTCTGATGAGACTACCAAGGTTCATCAGATAACCGATTACTCGGTAATGGCGGCCGCGGGTTTTTGCAATGTCATCAGTGATCTGGAAGACAACTTGTCGTCGACCTGTAATGGCTTCCGTGATCTTTATGGGCAAGACTTGTCGCCTGACGGCCAAGCCAGCTTCCTAAAAAGACTTTTGGAGCCGTGGTGGTTCGATTCGATTTATTCTTGGTACTGGCAAGTTGGTATTCCGATTCTGGCCACTTTTGATCTTGCCTATGACATGCCTCGAATTTTCGCCTTTGACGAAAGTGGATTTTATTGGGAGTCTAAGTTTTTTGGTGGAACGGGATGCGGATTTGAGGCCATAAAAGGCTTAGTAAATGACCTTTGGCGTGCTGACATGAACGAAGGAATGGCAATCCTAATTGCCATGAAGGCCATGCTTCAATCGGGAGTAGCAAGCTCAGGCGTAAGTGACGCAAGATTATATTTGCCTACAATTGGAGTTATAGACAAAGACGGGTTCAGGCTGATATCTGATAAAGTATTGAAAACTGTAAGAGACACCCTTGTAAAACAAACGGAGAACTTGAAATGAGCCACACCACAAGTACTATAGATTATAAAAGAAAGGAAATACTTAGTTCTCTTTCAAAAAGCGCCGGACTGGTAATTAGAGGCAAACGATGCATGGTCGTAATACTTAAGTCTAGACATACGCTTGCCTTTCAAAAATCGTCGGAAGAAAAAAATCGTATTTTTGTCTGGGCTATCGGCGGTTCGGAATCAGACATTCGTAACTACAAAACAGAGATAAATCACTTTCTGGCCGGCTTTTCGAACATTTTTTCCAAACGAGACCTAAACATACAAGCTGTGCATGATTTTACAACAAGTTATTTGAGGTATAAATTTTACAATACCAAATCGGCTGAGCCCGCTATACTAGAGTTGATACTGGGCGAACTCACAGAGAAAAGTATGCTTTTCTACACCATAAATCACACTGGCGGTTCTGGGCTTTTTTTCCAACAGGGCGCGGGTATAGATGTCATCGGCTGTGGAGACGACGAAGCCAAGCGTAAACTTATTGATAAACTAAGTATTTTAAAGATGGAAAATCTGACTGCCGAAGAAATCATCAAAAAAGTACCACCAAATCTAAGATCATATTTAGGCGAATTTTATGGACTAGCGTTCGTGATAGAAGACAAAAAAAATAAAAAAAGACGCGCGTAAGCGTCTTTTATTTTTGTACTTTTATGGTAGGATTTACCTATGATTAAGGAACGAATCAAATTGTTGACTGAAGATTCTATTGATTCGCTAGCTGATCAAAATGGTTGGCTGGATTTTGATGTGCAAAAAATCGCAGTTGAACATTCGGCTAATACTGAATTTGGTGATTACGCGATAAATATTG
>CAYHQI010000116.1:0-1670 GCA_964358785.1 uncultured Candidatus Saccharibacteria bacterium | reverse complement strand
GTACTCTGCCGGCTCAAAAAGTCTAGTCATTTTTTCAGCCAGTTCGTTTTCGTTCCCAGAATCGAAGAGAAACTCCTCCGGCAGTTTAACCGACAGGCCATTTTCTCGGCTCAACAGTACCGGCTTACCAAACGACAGACACTCCAAGATAAAATTGGGGTTAAACTCGGTCAACGCCGGACCAATACCAATCCAAGACGAACAGATGTGCTCAAAAAGTTTTTCCTGGTTTACCTTTGAAATAAGCTGAACATAAGCTACCGAGGGCAGCCCTCGAATAATTTTCTCGAGTTTTTCTTTATCCGGCCCCTCGCCTATCATTATCAGTCTACCCTTACCAATTTTTTGGCATACCTTATCAAAAGTTCTAATAAGCAATTCCAGGTTCTTGTAAGCCACGAATCGGCCGGCAAACAACAGGGTTGGCTCTACTGACATTGTAACCGGCAACAACTCGCGCCGAGAGACAGGATTCAAGACAACAGTTATCTTTTTACTCGGCACACCGTAATGTCTCTGATATGCTTCCGATAAAAACGGACTATAAAACACTATCTCGTCAAATTTGGGCAAAATATACCTGATAGCGCTAAAGAATTTGGGCCTATCGATCTTGTGCAGGCCTTGTTCATAATAATTAACGAAGGACACGAATCGCCCACCTCGCTCGACTTTTCTCTCCCAGATCGGATCACCTGGTACGCGGATCAGGATTTTTTTGCGTAATAGTTTACCGGCAACAAAAACCGGCAAGCCCGCGGTGCCAAGATTAAAAGCATACAGCATTTGAGCCCCCAGTGATTCTTTCAAAACCGTCATCGCATACCTCAGACGTCTTAAAAATGGGGTTAATTTATTTGAGATCCTGACAACCTTGAACGGAAATTCCTGTGGTCCGTCATAGCCCCCATAAGCAATAACAACCGGCTTATAACCAGCCACATGCAGGGCCTCCGCAATCTTACGGACATGAATAGCTGGTCCACCAACATCGGGATAGAAGATACCGGTAGCAAGCACTACCTTTTTTGACTTGTTTTGCATTTGTGTGTTTACTTATAATATAGCAGGGCTTTGATATTTGGCCAAGCTTACCACAAAATCTAAATGTCAAATTTCCAATGACCAATCAAGCTCTAAATCCTAATGTCAAAAATAAATATGACCTAGCTGAACGTACTTCCAAATTCGGCGGATGTGTTATTATCTTTGCTAAAAGCATAAGGGAATCAAACATTAACCGACCAGTAATTAATCAGTTAGTTCGCTCTGCGACCAGCATAGGAGCAAACTACATGGAAGCTGATTGTGCGGAATCAAAAAGGGATTTTAATCATAAAATTGGCATTTGTAAAAAAGAGGCGAAAGAAACCACTCATTGGCTCCACATGCTAGCAGTTGCCGAACCAAATATATCAGAAAAATGCCGAGAGCTGTGGAAAGAAGCGCATGAGCTAACACTTATATTTTCAGCCATTGTAAGAAAGCCTTGATTGATATTTGGATTTTGACATTGATTTGACATTTGTAATTGGAAATTTGTCATTAACTTTTTATGAAATTTAAACACAGTCTAGCCCTGATCGGCATCGGTCGATGGGGCAAAAATTTATTGAGAGAATTCGATAAGGTGGCTGATGTCCGCTATGTTTATCATCGGGGCGACAAAG
>CAYHQI010000115.1:0-1676 GCA_964358785.1 uncultured Candidatus Saccharibacteria bacterium | reverse complement strand
ATAATTTGGTAAATTTTGAATAAGCCTTCTAACACCATCTGCCAGCGTTTCTTCTGTGGGGTCTTCAAAAAATTCGCCGTTCACTCCCTCCTCTATATATTCTAGCGCACCGCCACGTGCCAGAGCCAGCACCGGCTTGCCGTAGCTCATGGCTTCAATGGGCGTAATGCCAAAATCTTCCTCCTGCGGCATTATAAACGCTTGGCAATTGGCATAATAGCTTTGGACAATATCATCTGGTTGATAACCGAGAAGCTTTATGTTGCCAGTGGCCATTTTGCTTAGCCTTCTGTATTCGGGTCCGGTCCCGATTATTACCAATGGCCAAGCAAGCTTATTAAATGCTCCGATCGCGATGTCTATATTTTTGTGTTTGAATAATCGGCCCACGATAAGAAAATAATTGGTATCAGTAGTCGGCTTAGGATAGTTGATGGTTGTCGGAGGCTGGTCCACCGGCGGATAAATTACGGTTGAATCGTGGTGATAGTATTTTTTAATTCGCTGGCGGACGTTTTCAGAAATAGCAATAAAATAGTCAACGCGGGTTGAGGCATGGCGATCCCATATGCGGAGAAGGTGCTGTGATACTGAAGTGATAAGGCGTGGCGTCCGACCAGACTCTTTTTTATACTCGGCATGCCAATCCCAGAGCTGTCTTGTTGGGCTGTAACAATAACAGATATGCTTGGTTTGTGGTTTAAGTATTAGACCCTTTGAAAAAGCTACCGAAGAGGAAATGACCAGATCAAACTCGCTAAGATCGAGCGATTCAATCGCCATCGGCAAAAATGGCGTTAACAATCTATGGTTCCCAAGCCAACGATATGGTTTCTGTAAGTGGCTAGCTCTGATCTCGGCTTGTGGCAAGAATTTATCAGTGAAATCTTGATTATGAAATAGCGTATAAATTGGCGCCTGCGGAAATGTTTCGTGTAAGGCCTTTAGTGTCTTTTCCGCCCCGCCTACGCCCAAAAGCCAATCATGTACCAGCGCGATTTTTAGATTGCTCCCGATAGTTGACATTAGCATATTGATAAGTTATGATTTATTAAGTTTTTTAACCAACTTAACAGAAATAGGGAGCTTGCGTATGCCTACTTGGTTGACGGTAACTCTTTTGGCCACTCTACTCTTTGGTATTTATCCTATTTTGGGCGATAAAGCCGGTCAGATACACGGATCTAGAATGAATCTTATCCTAGATGCCAGTATTTTCTCGTTTTGCGCGTTATGCGTCGCTGTTTTTTACAGACAAGAATTTTCCTTAATTACAAAGAAGTCGCTAGTTTACGGACTACTCATGGGGGTAGTCTCTACCGCAGCTTTTATTTTTATGTTGCACGCCTGGCAATTGGCGCCAACCAAATTGCCAAAAATTATGGTAGTTATAGGTTTCTCAACGGTGATTACGGCAATAATTTCTAATTTTACCGGTACCAAGCTTACGATTTCAGAATGGTCTTGGGCGATAGGCGCCACGATATGCATCGCTGGCCTGAATTGGAAAAGTTAATTTTGAGTGAAAGCGCGTAAGCGCTTTTTTTCTTTCCCGTCGGCCCATCCGC
The DNA here is from genome assembly GCA_964358785.1 of uncultured Candidatus Saccharibacteria bacterium. Lineage (GTDB taxonomy): Bacteria > Patescibacteriota > Minisyncoccia > 2-02-FULL-40-12 > IGHO2-01-FULL-4-A > 2-01-FULL-44-17. Next base: position 108 of record CAYHQI010000115.1, on the reverse strand, counting down.
GGAGTAAGGTTATAGCGAACTCTTGCCTAAGAAATCATCCACGACAGACTTTGGTATTAAGGGCGGAGGCCATAGAGGTTTGTGCGGATTCCAAAAGAGTGGATTGCA
>CAYHQI010000114.1:0-1706 GCA_964358785.1 uncultured Candidatus Saccharibacteria bacterium | reverse complement strand
CTAAGGTCGAACCTCGGACGAGGCTATCTCGGACGAGGCTAAACTTCTTTCAAAAGTATGAACAACGCTTATGAAACTAACATCTTAATTCTAAACTATTAAGGAAATTTCCGAAAGAGGCGGTTATCCACATGCAAAAACTCCGCCGTTCGTAAACGGTGGAGTTTTTGCATCATTTGCTTATTAGCTGACCAGCTTACTAGCTTACTTCACATACGCCAGCGGGTTCAAAGCTACCCCATCGTAACGAATTTCAAAATGCAAGTGCTGACCAGTAGAACGACCGGTGTTACCCATGACGGCAATAGATTGGCCGGCAGAAACATTTTGCCCAACATTCACCAAGCTTTTGGCAATATGGCCGTAGAGCGTCTGATAACCATTGCCGTGGTCAATAATGATGTGATTGCCGTAACCGCCACCCCAACCAGAGACTACCGCCACTACCGTACCGGCATCGGAAGCGATGATATCCGTGCCATTACGCCAGTCCATATCAATACCCGTATGTTTGTAATACTTGGTCACCCAAGTGAAGTATTGCGTGATGAAGCGCCCGGAAGACCTAATCGGCCAGATGAAGCTACCGGAGCCATTCTGAATGGGGCCGTCCCAGAAATTGTAACCGTAAGCGCTAGCCGGAACAGACGCGTTGAAATTCGGCTTCGTATATTTGCGCGCGCCGGGAATGAAGAGCTGTTGATCTTTAGCGATAGAAGCGTCAGCTAATTTGTTCTTTTGAGCAATGACATTCTTGTCAATGCCGTAAAGTTGGGCGATTTTGTCCAAATCATCACCATCCTTGACGGTATGCACTAGTCCATTGGCCGGCGGAATGACGAGCTCTTGGCCGGGCTTGATTTTGTTGATATCGTCAATATTATTCACCCAACGCAAGGTATCAATAGTAATTTCAAATTTGTAAGCGATAGTCCAATAGCTCTCGCCTTCGGAGATTTTGTAAGTCGTAATATTGTCGCGAGCCAAGCCCGAAACCACAGTATTGAGCAAAGTCGGTCGGCTCAAAGAACCGTCTTCGGCCGAGAGGAAGCCGTAACTACCTTGCTGACCTTCTTCTCCATCACTCAAAGGAGGCGCGATCTTGGTCAAATAGTTCAAAACAAAATCAGCCTTTTTGGCGTCCACTTTTTCCACTGGAGTCAGCTCGGCCCAAGCAGTATTAAATTCTTTAATATCAAAAAAGAAAAGGTCACCAAAAATTACAGCTACCGCGACCGCCAGGAGGCTGATGTGGATGCTGTATTCAAATGATTTCTCTACGAGTTTTTTGACAAAATTCAAACGTTTTCCCATAAAAACCAACCTTTTGAGCCCCTAGGTTCCCCAACCTTCCAGGCTCTTTTGAACCCCTTGCAAACCAGTAAAACAAACCATTCAACAATCCTGTTTTAATTATTTTCCGCGTGATTCCGCGAATACTTTTATCCGCGTTTATCCGCGTTTTCCACAGGATACCAAACCATTCTACCGCGACTGCCACTTGGTGTCAATCTACCAGAGTAAAACCGCCCCCAAATGTTTGCAAAAGATCCTTATTTTTAAGACGCTACCATTATACCATATTTTAGATTAAATGTCAAATAAAAAGTCCTCTTCCCCTCCCCCGTAGAGACACGATATATCGTGTCTAACTTGTTGTATTTCTGGACACGGCATGCCGTGTCTCTACGAAATCCCCTCTTCCC
>CAYHQI010000113.1:0-1720 GCA_964358785.1 uncultured Candidatus Saccharibacteria bacterium | reverse complement strand
GACGATTTAATAAAACGCTACCACGATGTGAGATTGAAAGTGTTTCGATTGAGCAAGAGTTGGCAAAAATGGTACGAGCCGAAGAAATAAAAACAAATATCATGGCCACAATAATTAAAAGATTTTTAAAATGGGTCGGGTTGAAGGAAAAGATTCACAACAATGATTCTGTTCCGCCACTTTTCAAAGAAGGAGAGGTTTGGTGGTGTTATATTGGAGAAAATGTCGGAACCGAGATAAATGGTAAAAATGAAAAATTTACTCGACCCGTTTTTGTATTAAGAAAATACGATAAGTATTCTTTTTTGGGGTTACCTTTTACAACAAAAACAAAAGAAGGGACTTGGTATGTTCAAATAAATTTTGTTGGAATAAAACAAACAGTGGTTTTATCCCAAGGCAGAGCTTTGGACTACAGAAGATTCAAGGAGAAAATCGGAGAGTTGGAGGAGGATGAGGTTGCAAACATAAGAGCTGAGTATATTAAATTACATTCTTCTTTTAAAAATAGACCTCCTACCATTTCTGATAGGAGTCGTGGGTAACCCCAAATATGTAATTAGTATAGCAGAACCAAAAACCATGTCAAATAGATATAAACAATCAGGGAAGTGGACCAAGGTATCGGAGTTGAAGCCGGGGATGTCTATTGGCGTTCCTGACGAACGCGGTGTTCTAATGTGGGACGAAATCGCATCCATTAACCATATCGGGTGGGAACAGGTCTATGATATTGAAGTTGAGGGCACTCATAATTTTGTCGGTAACGATATTTTCGCGCATAACACATATATAAACAACGACCTAATAAAAATCTCGGCTGTTAACCTTGATGTGGGAGATATTGTCCGACCCGCTTCCGGTTCTCAAAGATTCGTCATCGCCACGCCTACCGATGAAAATAAAGTGGCTGGTGTTGTTACCGCCACACCTGCCACTTCGGGCGAGGCGTCAACTTCCATCGCCTTTTCGGGTCAAGCCGTAGTCAAAGTTTCGGCTGAAAATGGCGTCATTAAGGTCGGTGATCGATTAGCATTGAGCGATACGAGATCCGGCGTAGCCGTCAAAGCAACCATTGCCGGTATGACCATAGGTGTTGCTCTGGAAGATTCAACAACAGACAAAGTTTTGACGCTTATAAATGCCGGTTATTGGGTGCCGAGCATTGATGCAGTTGGAGGGGCGACTGCGTCTGGTTCCGCGACGGTGGAAGTTTCTTCAAGCGGTTCGCCGATCGATGTTTTGGCAACTCTGGCGAATGCGGTTATGACCCGAGTCCAGTCGCTCTGGGCGTCAGGCAATGTGATTGCCGAAGGAATCAAGAAAACATATTATTCGGTTGCGAGGGCGTTTGACTGGGAATTTGATTTGGCGACGATGGTATCAGGGTGGACTTCCCGAGAAATCACAATCTCTCCCACCACCCCTGCCGATGTAATGGGCATCTTTACGGGCAATGGTGTTCAGGCGGCAGGGGAATCAAAATTGGATTTGGCCGAGAACGGCGCGTATCTGGCGACTTACGGGGTTGATTCGGCAAGAGGAGAGATATACTTGAGCGGTTCATCTGACTTGATTGGCGGAGAAGCAAAAATATTCTTTGACTTTTCATTCACTTCCGTAATTTCTCCCGATGTTCCGTTGAAAGTATTTATAACCCCGACTACATTTATCCAAGGCCAGGTCTACGTCTCCGACAAAACCGAGTACGGTTTTGTCG
>CAYHQI010000112.1:0-1798 GCA_964358785.1 uncultured Candidatus Saccharibacteria bacterium | reverse complement strand
CAATACACCGCATTCGCATTGCGGAGACGCGGATTCGATTTCCGCCAGGTCCACAGTAACACTATCTTGTTCGCGATGCCTAATTTTTTGACGTCCTCGACGGAGCTCGGACTAAAATTAGGGATTGAAGCAAAACTGTTTGCTTCAATCGCGCATTGCGGAGACGCGGATTCTCCCGAAATTTTTAACGATTTGCTGTGCTTACACACAGGGCAAATCTAAATTTCGGGATTGAAATCAAGCAGTTGATTTCAATCGCCGCCAGGTCCACTGCTTCGCCCAGTCCTACGCCTTCGGCTTCGGATGGCACTGCAGAAGTTTCGCAGAGCACAGCAACTCCAACGCCGGCTCCGCTAACCGATCCGGATATTACAAGTACGCCAACTAGTCCATCACTTCCATCGCCAACCCCTATGCCAGAACCGAGTTCCACCCCGGCATTGTTACCATTAGAAACCCCAACCCCGGAACCCGCACCCTTGCCAACGGACACCTCAATTCCTTCGCCCTAAAATATTTTTGAAAAAATAGTTTCAACGATTAGGTTTTTGAAATGAATCTTGTAGTCTCCGAGTCTCCGCAGGTCAAACCTGCGGAATACCGTAGCCGGAGTTAAGATAAAAGGCGGAGTCAAGATGAGATAAAATGAAAAGAGGACATTGTTGTTTTAAAGTTGATAATTAAGTTATAGTTATAATAGTAGGGTTGGGTTCGTTGAAAAGGAGATCGTATGGCTTATTCAGATAAGGTTCTTGATCATTATAATAATCCGCGAAATGTCGGGTCGCTGGACAAAGCAGACAGAACTGTCGGTACTGGCATAGTCGGCGCGCCGGAATGTGGCGACGTTATGAAATTACAAATTCAAGTGGCTTGTCGTCATCAATGTCTAAGTTGCAATAAAGTTTGGGATAATGAAAGGCAGGTTGCTACTTGCCCTCAATGCGGAGGGGCGCAAATTAATGTTCAGGATATAATCATTGATAGCAAGTTCAAAACTTTTGGTTGCGGGAGCGCCATTGCTTCCAGTTCTTTGGCAACGGAGTGGCTTAAGGGTAGGACTATTGAAGAAGCCGGACAGATTAGAAACACCGACATTGTCAACGAATTAAGTTTGCCACCGGTTAAGATTCATTGTTCTGTTTTGGCGGAGGATGCCATTAAGGCGGTGATCGGTGATTATAAGAAAAAAAACATGCCCAGCATCTAGCCGTTCAAGTCGGCTAGTTCAAAATCGATTTTACAATCGATTTTTTTTATGCTAGATTTTTTTAATGGATACCGCTAGACTAGACGATTTTTTTATCAGTCCCTCGCGCGGCAAGCGTGATTTTTTTGATGTGGTAAGCGATGTTGCCGAGTTTATTAATGAGGATGCCAACAGTAAATATGCGGTTGTGGTTGGCACCGATTCGGAAGAAACCATAACTCCGAATGGCCATGCTCGCCTCGCCGGAGCCTCTGGCGTAGCGTGGGCCGGACTTGCCAACTTTGTCAGTGTTGTTACCGTTCATCGTATCGGCAGGCACGGCAGGTATTTTTGGAAAAGAATTGCCGATATTAAAACATTTGATCGTCACGACAGGATGCTTAAGGAGGCTTATTATTCTTTAGATTTGGCCCAAAGAGTCGTTGACCATTTGCGGACTAAATTGAGTGATCAGCTCTATGATTTTGAAATTCACCTCGACATTGGCAGTAACGGCCCAACAAAGAATATGATTCAGGAAATAGTCGGTATGATTACCGGCAACGGGTTTATCGCTCGCATCAAACCGGAGTCTTACGCGGCAAATAA
>CAYHQI010000111.1:0-1837 GCA_964358785.1 uncultured Candidatus Saccharibacteria bacterium | reverse complement strand
GTAAATGTTATCTTTTCAAGAAGACCAAAATATGTTACCAGAATATATGGGAGCAAAAGCAGACGAGATAGAGGCAGTCAACGATTTACAAGAAGCCGAGATGGCGGAGACGCAAGCCTAGTTAAAAGTTCATCAAGTTTTTAAAGTTCATCAAGTTTTAATTCAAGAACTTGCTAAACTTGCAACTTGAAGAACTTGACGAACTCAATTGTCTAACAAATTCCTACACTTTATAGTTTTCTCTTTTATCGGTTTAGCCGTTTTTCTGGCGGGTTATTTGGTTAGCCGTAAATCAGACCCAGCCGATCAACAGGCACTAATAAATAATTCCCTTGTTGAACGATTCAATCAAACCGAAGAGAAGCATGCGGCACCAACAGGTATTTTCACGTTGACATCCGGCGAGGCTAGCTTCTCGTATGTTTCGATATCGGGAGAGGTTCTGTACTATGTTCCCAAAAATGGCGAGATTCGATCAGTCTCAATCAAAAACCCGACCGCAGGTTCGACTTTAGTTGCTAAGCTTCAGCCAAACGCCAATCATATAAGCTGGGGGGTAAATAAAGCATTGGTGGCGAATTATCCGACTGGTAGTATTTTTTACGATTTAACATCTAATTTTTCCAAAAAATACGCGGCCAATATAAAAAATCCGATCTTGTCTAAAACCGGTGCTAAGATCGCCTATGCTTACTTCAACAATGAGACGGAGGAGGGCAATATAAGTATCGCCGATTCCCAATTGGAATCTTACAAGAATATCTTGGCAACTCGTTTTGCTAATTGGCAAATAAAGTGGCTCGATAATGACCGCCTCGCGCTCACCAAACCTCCGACTCTTGAAAATACGCAATACTCACTTTTTGTACTTGATATAGAGACTGGGGCGTTGCAAAATGTGCTGGACTCAAAAAATAATCTGGAACTGGTTTGGTCTGGCAATGGGCAAAAAATAGTTTACTCTTATGTTGACCCTTCTACCCAAGAGAAAGGGTTGTATTACATGGATTTGAATACAAAAAAAGAAGTCCCGCTTAAACCCACACTTGATGCTTCCAAATGCGTCTGGAGTATTGATAATAAAACGGTCTATTGTGCCGACCAGAATTCTTTCGTATCAATTGATACCTTGTCGCCGGATACTCCGGCAAAAGAGATTGCCAATCCTAACGGCGTGAACCCTGTTGCCAACGCAATCGATCTTACGCTCAATAGTACTGAAGATTATCTCATCTTCAAAAACTCCAAAGACGGTAAATTGTACGGCCTGTCTTTGAAATAACGCTCACCCCTCGTCACAAAATTGCAATTTTGGCATCACGATTTGCTGTCCGGCTACACTCGCGTTAACTCTCCATTTCCTCGGGTAACCCCGGGGATTTTTTGAGAAATTTACTTAATTTGTACGCCTAAGTCTTTGAGAATTTTTTTAATCAAGAAATCATCGATCTCGTTGTGGCGGGGGATAGTGGTGGTTTTGTTATTTTGAGGATTAAAAAACACGGTGTGCTTGGAGCCCTCTCTGGCGAAAACGCAACCGTGCTTATGTAAAATTGCCAATAATTTTAACCGTTTCATTTAAGGTACGGCTAGAGTTATAAATTCTTTGATTACTCCGTTTTTGGGCAAGCTCCTTTCAGCTAAAAATCGGTTTGTTTCTAAGATCAGCTGCAGGGCTTCTTTGAGATTTGATTTGGCTTCTTTTAAGGTTTTGCCCTGAGTATTAACCCCTGGAATTTCCTCAATCCAGCCAAGATACCAGTTTTTATGTTTTTTATATACCGCGGTAAATCTCATATTTCCATTATAGAATTAACTTAATTAAAGTCAACAACTT
>CAYHQI010000110.1:0-1857 GCA_964358785.1 uncultured Candidatus Saccharibacteria bacterium | reverse complement strand
AAAAGGAAGTGTCTTCCACCAGACTTCCTGAAGTGGTACTGCCGATGATCGGACCCAACGGAGAATTAGTTTTATCACAAGCTTCCATAAGTGGGCAAAAAAATAAATCTCTTGTTTCCCCCAGACTTGGTGTTGTTTCTGCAAATCTCGCAGCCATATTTGATAAAGAAAAAATGACAGGAGTAAGAATTATTGGTGAGGCTACAAATATTGGAGACAGTTACATTGATTCTGTTGATCCATTAGTTCGATTTTACGATGCCAAACAAAATATGATTGCTCAAAAAATTGCTAAATTTTCTACGGGCTTTGATTTTAAGGAAGTACCACCAAGAGAGAAAGTACTATACGATGTAACCGTAGATAGCCCGCCTCCATCCGAGCGAATAGAGATAGTTTTTAACGTCGTATCAAGTACTGATTCAGCTAAGTTTTTGCCCCTTAAAATAGCCAGCCGGTCAATGGAAATGAAGTTTGCCGAAGTTCAATCCGAAGAGGCTTCTGGTTCTGCACAAAAAGTTGAATATTATACGGTTTCCGGAAAAGTTGTTAATATATTTAATAATTTAATATCTGATATTACTGTTTATGCTTGGGGGAAAGATATTTCCGGAAGGGTTTTTGTTTTTGGCAGAGCTGACTTTAAAAATGATTTATTAAGTCCGTCGGATAAGGTTGATTTCAAGATTATTATGTTACCGATTCAGGCAAATCAAAAACTCGAATCTTATGAGGTTTCTGCTTGGGGAAAAGAATACCACCTGTTGACTTCGCCTCCAAATTAAATATAATAAAAAAAGAAATGAACAAACTAATTTAAGCGAGTGGAATATCGTACTGGATAATCCCGCTCAGCGGGATTTTTTAGTTTTTGTTTCTAGCACATTGAAAATTTAATTCTTCTACTAATTAATTAAAAAAGTTTTGGTTTTTAGGATAAAAACCATTCTTATTTTTGGTTTTAAAAAGTGGTAGGAGTCAATTTTTTTGAGAATTTGATCCTGGTTCAGGATGAACGCTGGCGGCGTGCCTTAAGCATGCAAATCGAACGGTCCGCAAGGACAGTGGTGGACGGGTGAGTAACACGTGGGAACATACCCTCTTGTATAGGATACCCCCGCGAAAGTGGGGCTAATACTGTATAGTTCTCGTAAGAGTAAAGAATGTAACAATTCGCAAGAGGAGTGGCCTGCGGCCTATCAGCTAGTTGGTGGGGTAATAGCCTACCAAGGCAATGACGGGTAGGGGGTGTGAGAGCATGACCCCCCACAATGGGACTGAGAACGGCCCTTACATCTACGGATGGCAGCAACTGGGAATCGTCGGCAATGGGCGAAAGCCTGACCGCGCGACGCCGCGTGGAGGATGAAGGCCCTCGGGTTGTAAACTCCTTTTGATTGGGAAGAAGACCCGCCTTTGGCGGGTTTGACCGTACCAATAGAATAAGCCGCTACTAACTACGTGCCAGAAGTCTCGGTAATACGTAGGGTGCAAGCGTTATCCGGATTCATTGGGCGTAAAGCGACGTGTAGGTGGTTTACCGCATCTCACCTTAAAGGTTGGGGCTCAACTTCAACATTGGGTGAGAGATGGGCAAACTGGAACTTCTTCGGGGCAACTGGAACTTCTAGTGGAGCAGTGAAATGCGTTGATATTAGAAGGAACACCAATGGCGAAGGCAGGTTGCTAGGAGACAGTTGACACTGAGACTCGAAAGCTAGGGGAGAGAAGCAGATTAGAGACCTGCGTATTCCTAGCCGTAAACGCATGGGTGCTAGATCATCTCGATTTATCGGGATAGTCGTAAGCTAACGCGTTAAGCACCCCGCCTGGGGAGTACGAGCGCAAGCTTAAAAC
>CAYHQI010000109.1:0-1869 GCA_964358785.1 uncultured Candidatus Saccharibacteria bacterium | reverse complement strand
TTAGCCCTGCTTCGCGTAAGGCTACGCAGGACAAAAATTGAGTACAATTTTTGAGCGGGATACGGGAGTCGGTCTCGACTAAAACTTTGCCGTCGCAAAGTTTTGTCTAACCACCAACTCGCCATTTCGTTTGCTAACGAAATATGGCTCCGTTGTTCGACTCCCCTCACCCCAACAAACAATTAACTAAAAATAATGTACCTCAAGGCACATTATTTTTAGTTATTACAAGAGCGGGATAGTGGATGACGTTAGAACTTCATCAACACAAAGACAATATAAAACCGAGTAAACTCGGTTGGTCTCATTATCCTACTGCCGTGGCCCTCACTGCACCCATAGTAGGCAATTGCCCCCATATTTCATAATCAGAATTACTGCCTCGGAAACGGGGAGCATCTAATTTGTTGCAATGCCTATCGGTGTCATCCACATACATTTGCGTGAGGTCAAAAGTAGTTCCATCGGGAAGCACAATGACTTTGTTGTGTTTATTATCAACTTCTGATTTTTTAACAAAGTATTTTTTGAAATTATGGAACAATTCTACCAATACTTCTCCCGATATTTGGCATATTTCTTTCCCATTACAGAAAATAGAGCAGGGTATGCAAATCTCACTATTGTTTTTATAATAATCGTCACGACGTGATTTCTTACAGCACGAACAACTTTTCCAAATAATAGGACTCAGCCCCATTGAGACCTCCTTGTTAAAGATTTACTAAAGTATTACAAAAAGCCAATAAATGTCAATAACCAAAAGAGGTTCTAATCTGTTCGTATAATCCCTCAAAATAACTGCTTATTTTGAGCGGGATACGGGAGTCGAACCCGTCTCTTGAGTTTGGAAAACTCATGTATTACCGATATACGAATCCCGCAATAGCTTTACACAGCCAATCCTAACAAAAATCTGGACAAAATTAAACTATTTTGCCGTGCCGTCAGATTTCACAATACCCTCGACATCACTTTGGTTTTTAGCAGACATTAGCTTAATTCTTAGATCGTTAGCGCCATCCCAGCCATTCACATACACCTTGAAAAACTTCTTCATAACATCAAAATGTTTTCCTTCGCCCCAAAACTCTGTAAATAGCTCGATGTGCTTCGCCATAGTTTCAATCCTTTCTTTTTTGCTGACATCGCGAATGTTTGAATTAAAAAACCAAGGATTTTTAAAAATTCCGCGTCCCACCATTATGCCGTCGAGATCGTAAGTTTTTGCCTTGGAAAGCGCGTCGACTAAGTCAGATACATCTCCGTTACCTATAACCAGAGTTTCGCTTGAATGAGCCATTTGCGCCACCTCGCCAATCAAATCCCATTGCGCCGGTCCAAAAGACATCTCTTTCCGAGTACGGCCATGGATGGTCAGGGCGTCCAAATTCATTTCTAAAAGCATCGGGATCCACTCTTTGATTTCGATTTTATTGTAACCTAGGCGAGTTTTGACAGACACCGGCAATGGACCGGCACCTCTTTTGGTCTCCATGATTATTTGTTGCGCTAGCTTAGGATTCTTAATAAGCGCGGCACCCGCTCCTTGTTTTTCCACGCTCTTGTCGGGACAGCCCATATTTATATCTATACCATCAAAGCCCAGCTCCTGGGCTAATTGCGCGCATCGATAAAAATTATCGGGTTTTGAACCGAAAAATTGTACTATTATCGGATGCTCATCTATCGTAAACCTTAAGTCTCGGAGTAATTTATCGCGACCCGACGAGCACAACCCATCGCAAGAAACAAACTCATTAAAAAATAAATCCGGTCGACCGCAACAAATAATAATCCGCCTGAAAGGGGAGTCGGTAATATTTGCCATGGGAGCGAGTATCATTATAGGCTTCGCACCCAAATTCT
>CAYHQI010000108.1:0-1907 GCA_964358785.1 uncultured Candidatus Saccharibacteria bacterium | reverse complement strand
ATCAGTATCAGGGAGAATAGAATCTGTCATAATACTTGATACTGATGAATTTCCAGTTTTCAATTTCCAATTTTCAATGAAGGAATCCAGTGAATCAATTCTTAAATTAAAAGCTGAACTGGAGGCGGTGAGATTTTCAAGTTGTTGGTTAATGCCGGATAAATAGGTGTTGTGAGCGACGATGCCGTTGCCGATGAAGTTATGGGTGCCTTCCACTTCAATGTCATAGACCTGCTCGGGAGCGGTACGCGCGATTGAAGCAATTTTTTTAAATTCGGCCGTATTGCCGCTTCCGGCAACCGCAATCTCATCCCCCACCGACAAATACCCCGCCTTGACCCAATCCGATTGAACAAAATCATTATCAACAGCTTCATTTGACATTAATAACGGTTGTGATAAACTGTATATAGAGTGACGAGTCGGGATGGTACTACGTGCGGCTCCGACAGAGTTTGTAAGCTCAAAACTTATGACTTCTGTCGGAGCCGTTTTGGTTTTTTGACTACCCATTTCCAATATTTCTTGGTACAATAAAGCTACCGTGGGGGGCGCGTAGTGCTGACCCCGACTCGTCACTCGGGAGTCAAGGGGTGCAAATCCCCTGTCCTCCACGGAATCAAAAGCCCTGCCCATAGCGGGGTTTTTGATTTCAAAAGCAACTCTTGCCAAATACGGGTGGTTGCCGGTGGTGCGGATTGTTTTTCCGGATTCGGTGGTGATGGTGAAGATAGGTTTGACGCCCATATCCATCAAAGCGCTGACCCTGCTCCAAACCAAACGGCCGGTTGCTTCGTCTAACGACTGAATTTCATCGCCCGCTTTGATTTCGTCTATCCGAACCTCATCGTAGACGAAATCAGAGCTTGGATCTCGGAACTTGGAACTCTGCTCAGAAACTGAGTTCTGAGTTCTGAGTTCTGAGTTCTTCTCTAGAGTTTGGAGTTCAGTTTGAGATTTGAGATAAGTTTTTGAGTTTTGCGAAGCAATATTAAGTAGCGAGTTCGCAAACTGGAATATTGATTCTCTGTTATATAATCCAGCTTTACCACTAAGATTAACGCTGTCAAAACTTCGTTTATAGAAGTCAAGGACATATTTAGAAATCTTTGAAAGTCCAATCTGCTTCTGCCGCTCCCTTCGGCTATATTGAGCGGTACTGAAGACGCGGCTCGACGCAACTGACTGGTCAAACCAAACATTTCTTCCTTTGGAAATTTTGAAGTAATTTTGTATATCTCCAAGGTTAAGTCCATACTTTCTTGCCAAATCTGCAACTTTTCGTAATTGGGTTGATTTTCCATTTATATTAAGTATACCATTTTCGTCCGAGTTCCGAGTTCCGAGTTCCGAATCGGGATCAGACCAAGTTCCGAGTTCCGAGTTCCGTTTACGTCGTCTTCTTCTTCGCAATCTGGTATCCCCCGTCACGCAAAGGCCTTCAAAAGACGAGCTGGCGGAACCGGAAACCGCGGAGGCGAGGGAAGCCAGTTGGGAGGTGTGAGTCTGGAGTTGGGAGTTAAACTCCGAACTCAAAACTCCGAACTCCGAACTTACAGAGGCGGTTTTGGCGTATTGAGAGAGGTCAACTGGCGATGAGCCGCTCGCGACTGTCAGGTTAGCCAGAGCGGAGGCAAGGTCGGCGTTGGTGACGTAGCTACTGCTCGCCGCGAGCAGAGTTTCCAGTTTCCAGTTCACAGTTTCTAGTTTACTGTTTACAGAGAAAGAGAGAGAAGCCAGGGCTGAATTTTGCTGTGAACTGTAAACTGTGAACTGATTACTAAGAGCCGAAACGGAAGCCGTCAGGTTCTCTAACTGTAAACTGTGAACTGTAAACTGTGAACTGGCTGTGGTCGGCCATGTGGAACGGCAATCCGTGCCGAGACAGAGCTGGTTTGCGGAGAGAG
>CAYHQI010000107.1:0-1915 GCA_964358785.1 uncultured Candidatus Saccharibacteria bacterium | reverse complement strand
TGCAATTACTAAATCCTTGCGAAAAATGTATTGAATGTCAACTCGGCCATGTTATTTACAATGTATATCAAAATTTGTATAATTTATAGCAACAATTTAATCGCCTAAACCCGGCAGATTACTGCAGGGCATGGCACAAAGACCCATTCCTGATACTGAACCCCGCGTTCAGCGACTCAGGAATGGGCCGTATCGGGAAACCGGTATGGGGCCGCAAGGCCTAGCTAGCGCGGGGCTTTGTGTTTTAAGCAAATATCACATGTTTAAAAATCTTAGCGAAGCGGATTGGGTCGCGTTAATTGCAGGGGTTATTATTGGCATTTTAATTGCCCGGTGTTGGTAGTTATAGATAAAACATTAGAACATGGGTCAAATAAAAACAGAAAAAAGAACATTACGGGTTAAAATTATTATACTCATACTTACGGTCTGGGCGGCAATAAGACAAGACATGGATAGGATAAATGAGTCCAGGAGGGTTATCAAAGAAAAATATCCTACCGCTTACAGCGTTGGAAGAATTTTTGCCATACTACTAAAATGGTTTATTTATATCGTGATCGTTCTTGTGGCGATTACTTTGTTTATTGCCATGGTAGGTGCAATTTTTGGATTCTAATTATCCACTTGCGCAGGATTTTACAGTTGATATAATTATATTAATCTCGCAAGGGATTTGATTAAAAACCAAAACGTTAGTTCTGCTCTCCAAGACAACTCTGAGCCAGCTCGCCTTTGGGTATATGCTGCTCTTAGGACGTTGCGCTCGATACAGAGGTCAAGGAAGTAAACTCAACACAGCAGGCACTCAAACGGGTGGCTTCTGTTGATTTTACTTCCGTGGCCTCTTTTTCGTTTCCGGGTGCCTAGCACATCTTATTCTGTGCCTTTCTTGGGAAGCGAGAGAGCCCACTTTTCTGGGCGGATCGATGCTTCCCACGATCTGTTCAGGAAAGTGGGTTTTATTGTGGAGCTCCCGGAAGCTGCAATTAAAGAGTTCATGGAACTATACCAGAGGCGTTCAGGGCGGGTTTTGGGCGTAGAAGAGGCTATGGAACGGGCATATAGATTTCTGGGGCTATACAGGGCCGTTTTGAGGCCAAATAACGGCAATGGAACACCAACAGAAAAAATAATAAGTGACAAAAAATAGAGTTTTAAAAAACTTAAGAAAGCTCAAGAAAATTACGCTTTGGGAAAGGGCGGGTTTGGTGAATGTCTATAAGAGAAAAGAATTTACTGACTTTGTAGCGTGGCTATCGTTGCCCCCACTTTTGAAGGGTAGGAGCAAAGATTATTTAACAAAAATGGGCATAACTGATGAGTGTGCCGTGCGATTGTTTGAGATTAAAAACATGACAGCATTTGCCAAAAAATACGATATAGAACCTGGCACCTTGACTGATTGGAAAAGGAAAGCCGAAGAGTCGGGATTATTAGACACATCCAAAAACTTCTATCGGGAACTAACAAATAATGTTTTCTGTTCATTCTACCTTGAAACCCTAAAGAACGCGGATGCGGCACGGGTAAGGTTATGGTTAGAGGTGTTTGCCGGCAAAGCCCCCGAAATCCCGCCAGTAATCAATCAAAACATTCTAACCCCGCAATTCAACCAAGTCATCGGCCAACTACGGGTCGAGTATAATGAAAAATTGCGGAAACATTATGAAGACCAAGTCAGAGAATCCGCCGCAAAAGCCGGCGAGAAAGTTCCAAGCCCTAAATTGACATCGATAGACAAAAAACAAGAAAAGACAAGAAAACGAGGGTTTGCAGAAATGTAAAAATTAGGCCGACATCCTAAAAATCCTTATTTTACCTCGCCTTTTGTTAAACATCCGGTATTATTGAGACACAGCCAAATTACAAAATTTTGTTTTTTGCCCCGACATGACAAATATGACAAAACAAC
>CAYHQI010000106.1:0-1963 GCA_964358785.1 uncultured Candidatus Saccharibacteria bacterium | reverse complement strand
ACGCTTTCAACGGAGCGCAGCAACCTCGCTGGGGTTGCTAGCGGTGATAGAAGGCATTATCATACTGGCCGACTCTATAATTTTATAAACCCTTCGATTATATTTTCCTCTACCAGCTCTTCAATCTTATCATGTCCAAGGTATTCAATAAAAATCTTATTCCAAAGCGCCTCTTGCAGGTGGTAGAGATATTTGATCTGACCATTTTTAACTAACGACATAACCAAGTCAATTAAGTCGAAAGCTATCAACTCATCACCATTATCGGATATGCCATCAAGCTTGCCCGCCGACTCGGCCTTCGTAGCCACTTCGGCGAAGGAGGCAGCCTTGGCGGAGGAGGGAAAGAAGTCCCCGACGAAATCTAATCCCTGCCAATAGCCGAACGTATGACCACCCTCACCGACAAGCGGAGTCAGCCTTCCCAGATCCCCTTCCGCCTTATACCAATGTTCTGCTTCGGGATTGATGTGCGGCTCTATCAGGCGAAAATCGTTGGGATCATCTTTTGCCAGATAACGCTGGACTATCCTAATTTGGGTAGTTGGTAGTTTCTCATCAGAAACATCGCCACGCAGAAGCGATTTTAATTTATTAATAAAATCAGGTTCGTTTGAAAATCTACGAAACAACTTCGAATAAAATGGCACCTCATTAAGATAGTGCAATATCAAAGTAAAAAGTCGCAGTGTTTCTCCGGGGGTGTCAATTTTGAGGGGTATAACAAAAATAACTCCGAATTCTTTAAGATGACTGACATTGTGATACTTTTTCTCCAGAAACTTTTCGGCTACATTAAGCCATTGAGGTTCAAGAACCTTCAGCACAACTTCGCGCTCTTCAAAGTCGTCAGCAGTTAGATCGTCATAAGCTTTTTCAAAAAACTCGTGCATCCATTTCTGGTCTTGGGCAAAACGCAAAGCGCTGAACACCGACTCAAAGCCTTGTTGTTCAACCAATTCGGCGGCCGTTTTATAACCAAAATAATCAAGCAGGTCATGCGGCGGAAATTTATCCAGCATCTCAACGGCTTTTTCTTTTTTGATAAAAAAGCCGGACATAGGTTTATTCAAGGCAATAGCAGTCTCACAAAGCTTCCCGCAAACCGATGACATTTTTGAAAGGTCGGGCTTGTCCAAGAAGTTATAAAGATGCTCGTCCATATGGATTAAACGTTTGATTAAAATATTATAAACCTTCTCGGCATTGCACTCTTGCGGGTTCAAGCCGAGTTCTTCAAGGGTCCGTTTAACCAACATATCGTTTTCCATAACTATTTTTTCCATAACCCCGCTTTTGCCAGTCAACTTGTCCATCTTTTGCTCCAAATCCAAAAGCACTTTCGGTTTAGTGCGTAATATGCGGGCAAGTTTTGTATGAACTTCGGTCATAGAATAAAAACCTTTATTTTTCAACGTTTTTGAGCGTGATTGGCACAAACGCTTGACAATGCCTAGGCGATTATGATATACTTAATGCATGGTGCGGATGGTCGTCTGCCGTCTGAAAGGACGGCACCCGTATTTGCGGCATAAGCCGGCCGACGCACCTAGCTGAGGGAGATCGTCCAGCGGTTAGGATTCTCCAGCCGAATGGAGGACGATGGTTCGAGTCCATCTCTCCCTCAGCCCGTCAGCTCTTTTTTCGCAGTAAGGGGTGAAACTCCCCGACCTCTGGAATCTTCCAGTATTCAGAGGCGGTGAGCTTGGTCGACTTGGTCGAGCCAAGACTTACATTATACCTACCGGGGTGAAAAACTGGACACCCCCGCCAATATCCTCCTATGGCGCACAGGAGGACGTGCCAGCGACTTTACGTAAAGCTGGCTTTTTTGTTTTCAAAATTCTTTTCTGACTATCCTCAACGGCCTATGGCCGTTTTTTCTTTTTCAAAAATTACAACCAGTGGGGCCCCTACTCGGCTGTCCGGCTACACGAAGTCTTTTTGTTCGACGGAGCTCTCA
>CAYHQI010000105.1:0-2133 GCA_964358785.1 uncultured Candidatus Saccharibacteria bacterium | reverse complement strand
GTCAGTGCCGTTCAAAAAAGGTTCGTATTTCGTCAAACAAACGCACCATAATTAAACTTTCAGGAATTTTGCCGACCTATGCAGCCGCGCGAAGCGCGGCCAATCTCGTCGGCCAAAAAGACGAAAGTTTAATCTTGGTGCCCGGGGAGGGACTCGAACCCTCAATCCTTACGGAATGCGATTTTAAGTCGCACGTGTATGCCAATTCCACCACCCGGGCATAATTTAAATTTCGATGTGCGGATTAACCTTTTTCAAACGCTTAAATGCGCTTTTTACCCATTTTGGATTATCCCGATACCATCCAACGGTCTCAGCCAATGACTTCTCGAGCCCATACTTAGGCCGCCAGCCAAGCTCTTTTCTTATCTTGGAATCGTCTATGGAGTAGCGCCTGTCATGACCGGGTCTGTCAACTACATATTTTATCAAAGAAACCGGCTTTTTAAAAGCCCCCAGAATGGCCTTGGCTATTTCAATGTTGGCCAATTCCTGATTCCCGCCTATATTGTAAACTTCGCCGGCTTTGCCCCTGAACAAAACTTTTTCTAAAGCAGAAACGTGGTCTAGAACATGTATCCAGTCGCGGACATTCTTGCCGTCCCCGTAGAGAGGCAGGGGCTTCCCGGCTAATGCTTTCAAGGCAAAAGAGGGGATGATTTTCTCCGGATATTGGTGAGAACCGTAGTTATTCGAGCAGTGCGTCACAATGACCGGCAGTCCGTATGTTGCAAAGTAAGCATGGCACATAAGGTCTCCGGCGGCCTTCGAAGCCGAGTAGGGGCTTCGCGGATTGTATTGTGTCTTTTCTGTAAATTTTGTTTTGGAACCAACATCCAAACTCCCATAAACCTCGTCGGTGGATATTTGGATGAATTTTTTGGCGCCATATTTTTTAACCGTTTCCAAAACATTAAAGACGCCATAAAAATTAGTATTGACAAAATCTCTTGCGTGGCCGTGGATGCTTCTGTCCACGTGCGACTCGGCCGCAAAATTTACGACATACTCTGGCTTAAATTTTTTGAACACCTTTTCAACCGAACCGGCATCGAATATATCGCCCTTAACAAAAACATATCTCTTGTTTTTTGAAACATCTTTGAGATTTTCCGGATTTCCGGCATAGGTCAGCTTGTCAAAATTCAAGACCTTAAAATCAGGATGATCCTTCAGAAAGTATCTGACGAAATGACTGCCGATAAACCCGGCTCCGCCGGTTACGAGAATGGTCTTCATGGTTAAAATGATTTTATATTAATTTTTGTTTACACAAAAAGTGTTTCTGGTAATTAGGTATCTTGGATACAAAAACGGCTTTACGCCTTAAACCAATTGGAAATTTGTCATAATACATATATCGAAGCAACGAGTCAGAATCTTTCATTCCATAGCCCAACTTTAGAGAACTTCCCTCATTATATATTCCTATTTTCTTCAAAGGAAGGCCTATTTCACTATGTAATACCTTCATAAGACTTTCAAGAAACTTCAGACTACCAGAAGTAAAATTTGTTCTTAACTCTCTGGTCCTCCGTTTATCTTTAGTTCTAATATATTCAACAAAAAACACACTCCCATCACCATCAAAATAGCCACGAATAAAATCTGGCAATAACTTTTTAGGCACATAGGGAAAGCTTATGGTTAGACTTTTACGCCTTAGACCACCTAATTTTACAAGGTCTCCATAAAGCTTCTTTGAGCAAAGACTGACGAAGTAGCAGTTGTCTTTATCAGTCAAACGAATTGGGTGACTTGAATTAAATACTTTAAGAATTTGAACAAAAATTTCCTTATCTTTTCCTGAAAAAGTCACGCGATAAGATTTTTCTTTTCGCATATAGCCATCGGCAAACCAAAAACCTAGCACATAAGCCATTTCTGGAGTCCAAGAGTCAAAAAAATTTTCATTCAAATTATACTTACGGCTATGGTATTGGCTCATTAATCCAATTATACCATATTGAGGCACAATTAGGAATCGAACTTATAATTGAGTTCGAAAAAAGTGGGCGAAGTTTAATTTGAGGTGCCGATGGGAATCGAACCCATGCATGGTCGTTTTGCAGACGATCGCGTTTCCACTTCGCCACGGCACCAATTAAAATTCATATAGATCGCTTAATTTTC
>CAYHQI010000104.1:0-2169 GCA_964358785.1 uncultured Candidatus Saccharibacteria bacterium | reverse complement strand
AAGCAATACTAACTCCTATTAAAGCATTACCACCCAGATGGTCTTTGTTTAATGTGCCATCGAGAGCAATCATGGTTTCATCAATTTCTTTTTGATTGAAAATGTCTTTACCTAAAAGCGCTTGCGCAATAATTTTATTTACATTGTCGATTGCTGTTTTTACTCCCCTCCCGTCAGCATCACGCAGTTCATGCGCTTCGTGTAGCCCAGTACTAGCGCCAGAGGGTACGGCAAAACTATTAAAAAAATCGCCACTTGCGACTGTTACTTTGATGGTCGGATTGCCGCGAGAATCTTTCACTTCTTCGGCTAAAATTTTATCAATGACACTCTGCATAATTTGATTTACTCTGCGACACTGCTGTTAATTCTACCACAGTTCTGGTATCATTAATAATTAACATATGCTAGAGACACTGATCGGCGCTCGAAATTATATTATAGCCAAGAAATACCAGTGGATTTTGAAGCCTATTTTTTTTAAGTTTGATCCGGAGGATACTCACAATTTTGCAACTCTGGTCGGAAGATTATGGGGTAAATACGCCCTAACTCGCAAGGTAGTAAACTTGTTGTTTGGTTATAAAAATCAAGCCCTAGAACAAACTATCACTGGTATCAATTTCAAAAATCCAATCGGGCTGTCCGCCGGTTTCGACAAGGACATACAGTTAACAGATGTCATCGGCTCCGTCGGTTTCGGTTTTACAGAAGTAGGTTCGATTACCGCCATGGCCTACGACGGCAATCCGAAACCTCGCCTGTGGCGATTGCCTAAGACCAAGAGTCTCGGCGTCTGGTACGGTTTAAAAAACAAAGGAGTAGAATTTTTATCTAGAGAGCTAGCACAAAAGACCCATTACTTGCCGATAGGCGCCAGCATTGCCTTTACCAACTGTCGAGAAAATTTAAATATTGATTCGGCAATTCGAGACTACAAAACCAGTGCCGAAATTATGGAAAAATATGCGGATTATATAACCATCAACTTAAGTTGCCCGAGCACCTCCGGCGGTATGCCATTTATTTTAAAAGACAACTACGACAAGTTGATGACCGAAATAGACAAAATCCCCACCTTAAAACCAATTTGGGTCAAAATTTCTCCGGACATGACCCACTTGGAAATAGATGAGTTTTTAAATACCTCGAGCAAACACAGAGTGCATGGCATCATCTGCTCCAATTTATCTAAAAAATATCACTTGAAAGAAATAAAGGACCCGCAACCACCCCACGGCGGACTATCTGGAAAAGTAGTTTTCCCTAAGGCGCTCGACCTCTTGTCATATATGTATAGAAAAGTCGGGAACAAATATATTTTTGTTTTTTGTGGTGGAGTTTTTTCGGCTCACGACGCCTACAAAGCCATCAAACAAGGGGCAAGCTTGGTACAGCTCATAACTGGCATGATTTTCGAAGGCCCGCAATTAATTAGTGATATAAACTTGGGTTTGGTAAAAATGCTCAAAGCTGACGGATACAAAAACATCTCGGAAGCTGTAGGAGTAGCCAACCGCTAGCTCGACTGATGGCGGTTTAGCAGAATCATTAAATCCGAAACGTTGGCCCCCGTAGGGCCAGTAGTGATCAAATCTCCAGTTTGCTCAAAAAATAAATAAGAATTAAAATTCTGCAAATAGTCATTGACGTTCAGATTTAATTTTTGCATTTTTTCAATTGTATGTTTATCAACTATTGCTCCGGCGCTATCTGTGTTGTCCATGCCGTCGGAGGCAAAAGCGACAAAAACAGAATCTGAATCAATTAAATTTTTACCCAAAGCTGTAAGCCCCATATGCAGGTTGCGTCCACCACGGCCTGATTTATTCAAAATATTAACCTTTGGCTCTCCGGCGCCGAGCACCACAGTATTTTGCTTCTTGGCAGAAAAAATTTGACCGAGCGCTTCGTCCACTGGCGCATATAACTCCGTAGAAACAATCTGGGCTTCGAAACCAAGCTCGACAGACTTACGTTGCATCTCTATGACCGCAGTTTGATTCGAAACTAAAACAAAGTTATGAACTTTTTCAAAATATTTATCTTCCTTCGGGGTTTCATTAAAAACAAATTCCCCCTCATCTACATTATGCTGTTTGATAATATTTCCCGCATCTTCTGCTGTGGTAACATCTTTATAGGTCGGCCCTGAAGCGACATTTTCAA
>CAYHQI010000103.1:0-2197 GCA_964358785.1 uncultured Candidatus Saccharibacteria bacterium | reverse complement strand
CCTTACTTTGTAAAAAAGAGTTCTGCAAACTATTTTTTAGTTCCCAATAATTTGAGTGCTTCTTTTATTTTTTCTTCCGACGTTTTGGCTGTTTTACTGACCTGTTTTAATACATCCCTCGCCTGATATTGCGAATAACCCAGCGTCACCATGGCATCAATGGCCTCGGCATCGCTACCGACATCGGAACCGGCTTTGATACCAAGGTCGGCGGTCATGATTTTGGTTTTAAGTTCAAGCACAAGCCGGTGGGCGGTTTTCTCACCAAGACCAGTTACTTTTCTTAAATAATCCCCATCACCCCTCACAATCCCGATTTGTAGCGTCTGCAAATCGGCTGACCCCAAGATCGCCTGCGCCGACTTGGGTCCGATACCCGATACCGTAGTGAGTAGTTCAAAAAAGTTCAATTCCTCCGGGGTTGTGAATCCATACAGCTCAACCGAACCGTCTCTGGGATTGGTTCGATAGTGCGTATACAACTTGACTTGTGAACCAATTTTTGCTATACTATTCATCATCTTTTCCGCAATGGTGACACGATAACCCACCCCGTTAACATCAACGATAGCGTATTTGCCCGATATGGCTTGAATTTTACCGGATATATAACCAATCATAAATGAAAGCTTATAGCTTATAGCTTATAGCTTATAGCTAAATTTTACAAACAAAAAGCTAGCGTGTAGCTAGCAATTAGATAGAAAGTCGCTTTTTGACCCAAGGCTGAAATTTATTACTTAGATAATTCATAGCTACCACATAAATGGCAAATATGACTGCAGACCAAAACCCTCCAATTTTTAAGAAAATCAGCACAGGAAAAATAACAAAAATTATCATTAATACTAAAATCGCAACGATAAGAACAAGTACTGCCTTCATGCGATCAGACGTAGCAGGTTGGGTTTGAATGCTCATCTTATCTCCCTTTTTTATAAGATCCGAGTTAATTATATTACAAAGCCTATTATTTGTCAATATTTTCACCCTTGTTCGAACTAACCTCAAAATTCAAACCAACCCTCCTTCACTCTTTCAGAGCTACGGACGGGCAAGCAGGTGATCAATCATGTTTCAATTAGTTTCCAAATTCAAGCCTACTGGCAATCAGCCTCAAGCAATTGAGAAGCTGACTCGTGGGCTTAAGTCTGGCATGAAGCACCAGACGCTTTTGGGCGTGACCGGCTCGGGTAAGACCTTCACTATCGCCAATGTTATCGCCAACATCAAGAAACCGACGCTGATTATCTCTCATAATAAAACTCTCGCCGCTCAACTTTATCAGGAATTTAGAGAATTTTTTCCGCACAACTCTGTGCATTATTTCGTCAGTTACTATGATTACTATCAGCCCGAAGCCTACATCCCCCACAGCAACACCTACATAGAAAAGGACGCCCGCATCAACGAAGAGATAGACCGCCTGCGCCACGCCGCCACCCAAGCCATTCTTACCCACGATGATGTTATTGTGGTGGCTTCGGTTTCCTGTATCTATAATCTCGGCTCGCCTGAAGATTACCAAAAGTTATCCTTACAACTGCTTGAAGGACAAAAAGTTAATCCAAAAGATTTAGTATCTTCGCTTCTGAAGTTACAATACGCTCAAGACCTTGAACTCAAACGCGGAACATTTCGCAAATCGATCAATGAGATAGAGGTCGTCTCAGCAACCGGAGACCGCATTACTAAGATAAGATTCAAGGGTCCTCGAATTGAGAAAATTTCAATTGCCGAGGGCATAGATCTAGATTCGCTCATTTATCATGACCCGACCTATGAAAAAATAGTCGAGACTAAGATTTTCCCGGCCAAGTACTGGATAGCTACAGACAACAAAATTGATCTGGCCATAACCAATATCAAGGCCGAGCTTCAACAACATATCAAAAAACTTAATCGCGAGGGACTGTATCTCGAAGCCGCCCGTCTCAAAGAACGAACTGAATACGATATGCAGATGATCAAGCAGACTGGTTTCTGCCATGGCATTGAGAACTATTCGAGTCACTTGGACTTCCGCACATCCGGCGAACCGCCTTTTACGCTGATTGATTTTTTCAAAACTAAAAGCGACTTCCTGACCGTCATAGACGAATCTCACATGACAATCCCCCAGCTTACTGGCATGCATAGTGGTGATCACTCCAGTAAATCAACACTGATTGAATATGGATTCCGTCTGCCTTCGGCG
>CAYHQI010000102.1:0-2273 GCA_964358785.1 uncultured Candidatus Saccharibacteria bacterium | reverse complement strand
CGCGGTAAATCTCATATTTCCATTATAGAATTAACTTAATTAAAGTCAACAACTTAGCTAACTCTCCATTTCCTCGGGTAACCCCGGGGATTTTTTGAGGGAAAGGATCGCGCGGATATCGGCCTTGGTAAAGCCGCCAAGGGCGAAAAGTATGGGATAGTAGGCTAACGAAACTAAACTAGCCTTCCATAAGCTGTGCGAGAACGGCAAGATTAATAAAACCATCGCAACCGTGGCCATGGTCGCTTTGCCAAAAATGCTAAATTTTGGCAGTATGCCCAGTTCTTTTTTAATCATGGCAAACATCCACACCGTAATCAGCAGTTCAGTGACAACTGTAGTCCAAGCTGTGGCGAAGTAACTAAAACGAGGAATCAGTATTAGATTAGCGGTAACATTCACTATCGCTCCACCTAAATAAATCCACATGCCTTTTTTCTGGAAATTAAGAGCAATAATCGCATTGCCACCAAGATTGCCGAAGAAAATTAGAAATATTGCTAGACTTAGAATTTTAAGTACCGGCCCGGAGGCAAGGAACTGGCCGCCGCCAACTAGCTTAACAAGGCCGTCGGACAGAATAAATAGATAAGCCGCAAATGGCAGGGCAAAAATCGAAATCACATTAAACGCTTGGCGAAATGTTTTGATAAACTCTGCTCGATTGGTAACTCCGTGCCTAGATAAAAGCGGCATCACCAGGCCGATATAAACTGCCGGCAGAAAAATCACCGCTTCCAGAACTTTGTAGGCAACAGAATAGATACCGACATCTTCGGCCGGTTTCATAAGAGAGAGTAAAACTGTGTCCAGCTTAAAATAGATCAGAACCAGAACCAATGAAACGGCGATTGGCAGGGCGGTTTTGAGAGTTTGTCGAAAATAAGTCCAGTCAACTATCGTTTTTATTTTTACTAATCGCCTGGAAAAACCGAAGATAAGAGCAAAGTGGACCGCCTCGGAAATAACGACGACAGCCACAAACCACAGAAAACCCGCCCCGAGTTTAGCTAAAACTACAAGCAAAACAAGCTGTACGAGTCGAGCTAGAATGTCTGAAACAGAGATAAAATAAAGACGCAGGTATTTCTGAAAAACGCCTACTAAAACTTGTACCAACGAAGCACCAACGGAAAACAAAGAAGCAATGAGTATACCTATTTTAACCTTAAGCGGGTAGGGGAATGCGAAAACAAGCAGATCGGCCAAACTGATCATTGACGCAATAGCAATTAAGCGCATAGTGAATATTTTACTGGCGATCTTGCGTTCTTCGGCATGCTCGGGCACGCGCGAGATCTCGCGCACCATCACAGTATAAAGACCTAGGTCGGCAACAGCCGTAAAAATATAAAGGTACGCGAAAATAACGCTATACTGACCGAAACCAGTTGGCCCCAATGAACGCGTCAGAATGCCTACAACTATCAAACTCAAAACTCCAATCACCCCCCGTGATAAAGTCGCGATGCCTAGGTTGTATGAGACTTTTTGTAACATTTCACTCGCGCCTGTCAATTTTTATCAACTGCCAGCGGCTCCCTGTACTCTTAGAACACTTACAGATCAAACTCGTGGATAGAGGCATTTTTAGATTCTAGCTTTTCTTTTTGCGGGAAAAGTAGGTGCACAGTGTCAATTACGCAACCGTGCGTAACAATCAGTATCTTTTTGTCGGCATAATCTTTCTTCAGCCCAGCTATAAACTTGGCTAATCTGATTTTTACATCCTCAATTGACTCACCGCCATATGGCCGGTGGTTAAAAGTTGAATTTAATTCTTTGTCCCGCATATTTTTCTCGCCAATTTCAGATTCAACTTGATCCCATGTTTTTCCAGCCAAACTGCCGTAACTAACCTCTTTAAGCTCATCTCTAAAATAAAGCTTCTTATTAAGCCTATCATTTATAATTTGAGTTGTTTCAGCCGCTCTTTTTAGCGGGGAGGAAATGATAAAATCAATATCTTCAGGCAGATTCGCCGCAGTTTGCTCTATCTGCCTTACTCCGTTCTCATTGAGAACGCCATCTACTTCCTGGCCTTGGATTACTCCATTTTTATTTTGATCCGTTTCCCCGTGTCTAACAAAAATTAGTTTCATACTCCAATTTAATCATTAAAAAACAGGCGAGTCTACCTGTAATCACTGGAGCGAAGCGAGTTCTCTAATTTTATTTCATTCAGATGGCTTCTGCGCACTAAGATTAGGCGAGCCCATTGTCATTTCGAGAGTTCTGTCGAAGCCGAGCGGGCATGGTGTTGTGGTGTAATT
>CAYHQI010000101.1:0-2368 GCA_964358785.1 uncultured Candidatus Saccharibacteria bacterium | reverse complement strand
CGACTTGCATGCCTTATCCACGCCGCCAGCGTTCATCCTGAGCCAGGATCAAACTCTCTTAGAAATAGGTTGAGATAAATCTCAAACTATTGTAATCCCGTTAGAAGTAGGATGCCGTTAGGCATCCGCAAATTCTAATGGGATGATTCTGGTTAACGATAAGAAACCACGCTTGTCCTCCGTAGCTTTAGCGAAGGAGGATGCCATCTTATCGTTTTCTGCTTATTCACCAGTTGGCAAACTAAGCAGATATTTAGTTATTAAAGTCCTTACTATAACAGCTGGGATTGCCTCGCTTAGCGGAGCAATCCCAGCTGTGCCTACTTCAGGCAGACTAAAAGTAGCAATTGTGATTTTTTCTGTCAATTCATTTTATTAGCTAATTATAGTCAGCTGGAGGATAATGTCAAATGCTAAAATCTAATACCCTTTTATTCCTCTAAGTATCGTCTCGAATACGCCCATTCTGAAGCCGTGTTTTTTTCTTAGCTCTTCTTGATAGACTTGCTGAACCTTTACGATCCGTGCATCTATATCGGCTTTGATGTTTTTGTAGTCTTCGTCGCTAAGCTTGCCCTTAGCATTATCCCAATAAGCTTTTGATCTCGCTGTCTTAAGCTGGTGCATCGCTTCGGTGTAAGCGGCTTCTAGCTTTTCTTTTTCTTGACCGCGTTTTTTATCCATCGATCTGGTTGCCTGGAAGGTCCCTGTTTCTAATACTTGCGAGATGATATTTCCGACTACGCCTCCTTGCGGTCCTACTCCTCTGACTTGTGCCTCCGCTTTTTCACTAAAAACTCCGGCACTCATAAGTAATGCCAGAACGGTAGTCGTTTTAAACAAGAGTCCATTTCTGGGCAAGCTAGACTCCACAGCTAATGCTTTATTCCCCATTATGTCTAGTGGGCTTTCTTTCTCCTGTGAATTATTTGGTCGTAATTCAAGTGTCATATATTAGAGAGATGCCTCTTCTGATAATATTTTATCGAGATCATCTTGGTTGTTATTTTCAAATGCTTTTCTCTTAGACTTTATATTATTAGTTAGAAATGCGAGCTTATCCTGATCGTTATTTATAAAATCTGCAAATACTTTAACCTGTTGTTCTTCCATATTTTCCAAAATCGAAAACCACAAGTCCTTATCTTCTTGCGGTAATGCCGAATCAGTTACGAAAGCTTTTAGGGTCACGATGAGATTATAACCTAAGAATGTTTCTTACGCCAGTCGGCGATTTTTTTGTGGTCGCCGGAGAGGAGGACTTTTGGTACTGGTAAATTTTTGTTGCCTATTTTGTAAGTTTCCGGCCTAGTGTATTGCGCATGGTCAGATTTGTGAGCTGACTCCTGTTTGGATATAAAACCGGGAATCATGCGTGAGACGGTCTCTATTATGGTCATTGCCGCTACTTCCCCGCCAGTTAACACGTAATCCCCGATTGAGATTACTTCGTCGGCTACATACTTGACCACGCGTTCATCCACGCCCTCATAGCGTCCGCAAATCAAAATTAGTTGATCATATTTTGCCAGCCGTTGGGCCATTTTCTGGTCAAATTTTTTACCACGTGGGGAAAATAAAATTACCCGAGCTTTCGAGGCCTTGGGCCGAGATACTGACGCTTTCAAGCGGAAGGATTTACTTATAGCCTGCACGGCTTTATAAATTGGCTCGACTTTGAGTACCATACCGACCCCCCCGCCATACGGTTTATCATCAACTGTTTGGTGCCTATCGCTCGTCCATTTGCGCAAATTATGAATGCCTATCTTTATGATTCCCTTAGTTTGTGCCCGCGCCAAAAGTGACTCGTTGATAAAGCCGTCAAAGATATTTGGAAATATAGTTACGATGTCGAATTTCATTTTGGGAAAATTGCCCCGATTTTTAATCTCAAGAATTTGAGATATAAAAATCGAGGGTCCTCGATTTTGTAATCTCGGTAAAACCGAGAAACAAAATCGGGATGATAATATCAAAACGCATATTTCAATAAATAAACCCCTCACGGGGTTTATTTATTTTAGCGAGCGAGGAGCAAAATGTAAATTCTTATTTACATTTTGTCCGAGCGAAGCTAAAAGGAGGAATACTCCGCCGCTTTGCGGCGGTATTAAGAGGCAAAGCCGCCTATTGATACCTCGCGGCTTGCCGCGAGGAGTATTTATTTTTAAGATTTTAAATTACATTCCCAGATCATTTACCACATCTTCGACATTTCTGGTTTTCTCGCCGTCGGCAGAACCGACAACTTTGGGTACATGGGTACTGCCTTCGGGTTCAACAATTCTTAAGTTGACTCGGGCGTTGTTCCTCATGCCGATTATACGGGCAAGAGTTCTAACTGCCTTAGCCGTTGAACCGGCTC
>CAYHQI010000100.1:0-2451 GCA_964358785.1 uncultured Candidatus Saccharibacteria bacterium | reverse complement strand
CGAGCCGATGTTTTTCTCCGGGTTCTTTTGCGGTTTTGAGCGGTGCGGCTCCGCAATTATTTTAATACAATTTCCTACGTGGTGCCCCCGGAGGGAATCGAACCCCCATTGCTGGCTTCGAAGGCCAGTGCTTTATCCGTTAAGCTACGGAGGCAAATTTTATTTAGTCTCCACACTTAAAATACCAAAAACCTTGCCGATTGGCAAGGTTTTTGGTAATGACTTAGGATTCTAAGATTTCAATTTCAATCGTTCTGTTTCCGAATTCCATAGCACTGGCACGGTCTGGGAACCAGACATCAACTACATGCCAGTATCGGCGGTTCATGCGGTCTTCGACGACGAATATTTTAGCGCCATAGATTCTGGGGATTCTAATCTTAGTTCCGAATGGCAAGAAGTTGGCGGCGATTATACCGTCGCGTACCTGCGTACCCATGGCCGTAACAAATGGAGTGCTATCAGTTTGGTCGGGTGTTGAAGAATAGGCCGTAGCTCGAACAGTCATGACGCTTTTGACTTTAGCGTTTTTAATTTCTGTGGTAATTTTAACGGCCAAAGGAGAAAAGGCAGACACGAGTGAATTATTTTGTAATAACGACAAGTTTTGTTTCTCTGAATCGGCATCGATGGTTGGATCGTTCGTGCTTAAAAAGTTGGCGAACGAATCGAAGGTCTGGCTGGTCGAAGCCTCATTTTCAGGGCCAGAGAACCAGTCAAGAAAACCGGCACTGGCGTGATTTGCAGGCACGAAAGGAAGTATGGATGTCAGCGCCAATATGGCCAAGAGTCTGTTTAGTTGTTTTGTATGTTTGTTCATATTTGTAACAAAAAAAGCCTTAATTAGGGCTATTTTTCGACTAAAAAACCCGCCATAGCGGATACTTATCTTATGCTATAAGTATAGCAGAAATGGGGTAGGTTAGTCAAGTCCTGGGTAGGGAGGGTATTTTTTGGTTAGGCCACAACTTTTTTAGCATTTTTATGCCGGGTTTTGCTGTTAGTATGAATAAAAATAGGCCGATGGTGATATTGAAACCATCATAGCTCCAACGGACGATTTCGTCATCACGAAGCTTGAGCCACATGCCGAATTCATCCATAGCTAATCCCAGACCAAAGCCGAGTAGCATAGCAATCCAGAATTTTTCTTGGGCTTGTTTTGCCACCAGAGCCAGATAGCCAGCTGCGAAGAGTATGAAGATTCCGTAAGTGTAATGATGAACTTGAAGTCCCGGCTCAAGTTCCAAATAAAGATGGGGGATTATGTCGTAAGTTATGAGGTAGCCGATTACGCGCGAACCGATAAAAGTAAGTATAAAAGCGAAAAGTATAGGAAAGGCCATTGATACATACAGGCTAGAATCGTCAGTCTCGACCTTACGGCGTATGCTTTCTTTCATTTTTCTGAAAATAGATGGAAACATTGTTAATAATTTAGCATAATTTGTCCTCATATCAAACCCCCGCCAGAAGCGGGGGTTTGATTCTGGAGCGGGTGAAGGGAATCGGACCCTCGTACCGTGCTTGGCAAGCACGTTCACTACCATTGTGATACACCCGCGGATAAAGTTTAGTATAGGAACTTTAAAGTTATTTTTCAAGCGATTGAGCATGAGATCGTAAAAAATCTTGATATAGTTCAAGCCACTTAAGCATTCTTTCTTTTAATGCCCTGCTTTGAACAAAGATTGTGCAAACGCCGTAAGAAAGGCGTTTCTTAGGATGATGGCCTTTTATATACACAGACCTCTTAAATTGTTCTAAAGAGATACCGATGGTTTTGCTCCAGAAGTTCTTTTGAACGGTATCTATTAGATCTGGATATAGAAGAAGCCATGTGTATATATTTTCAGGAGGTATTCCAATCGCTCTGGTAAGAAATAAATTAAATATTTTGATCATTTCCGGTTCGCTGTTAGACAATCGGACAACGCTGGATTTGGCTATTTTTTCTCCCTCACCCCAGTAAAGCATAATGCCAGCCAGAAAAAGGGGGTCATGTTTAAGCTTGGAAAATTCTGCTATAGCCTCTTGTCTATAGGATTCATGTATATTCGCCCAGCGTTTTTTATTGGCAGCGACCATGCGTTTCAATTTATCTGGGAAGGCTAGAGATGCCTCTTGCCCTAGTTTGTCGCGTATGTCCTGAGACCACAGCTCATTTCTAAACCATCCTGCCAAGGTGCTTAGGGGTATGTGCAACTCACGTCCTATTGATTTATAGCTTTTATTTTGACGACGAAGTTCAAAAGCTTTTTCTTTGTCTTTTCGCATTTGTTGATAAGTAATTCAATCTCTAATTGTGTACCTAGCTTTAGTATAACACGGGGGTTCGGTTTTTGTGTGTAAGAAAGTTGATAACTAAAAACGCCCTAGGGCGTTTTTAGTTAATTGTGTGTCTTTACGACTTCGCTAGAACCTATTTTATCAAAAATTCGTAATTGAATC
>CAYHQI010000099.1:0-2456 GCA_964358785.1 uncultured Candidatus Saccharibacteria bacterium | reverse complement strand
GTATTAAGAGGCGAAGCCGCCTATTGATACCTCGCGGCTTGCCGCGAGGAGTATTTATTCTGAAAAACTCAGGCGATGTTCGGCCCAAGTGCAATATTGGCATTCGGGGTGTGCTTGTGGCGGAGTGTCGGAGCGGGCAAGGCTGACAGCCCTGGCAAAAAGGTCGTGAATATAGGTGGGATCGGCATCCACGTGGCGGATCTGACCACGGAAAGGCAGGCGGCCACGGAAACCGTTGGTTTTGTCCACCTGATAAAAAACGAAGTAGGCCTTGCGAGCAGTCTTGTATCCGGCCTTTTCTAATATGTGAGTATAGACGTCCATCTGCATTTGGTAATCGTCATAAATTGAAATTTCTTTGGCGCCCGAAGATTTGTAATCTATTACCGCCAAGGAACCATCGGCAAATTCGAGCATATCATCAACCGCGCCGAAAAGCGTGGCGTCTAGCTCCTCATCATGATATTTGAGACCTTCAAAGTTATTGCGCCATTTTTGGAGTTGAACGTGGTCAGAGAAGAGCTTGGCTTCTGCCAAACCATCATAACCAACCAAAGAGGGGTGCATCTCTCCTCTCTCCCGATACTCGTCAAATTCTGCCTTCAGTAATTGGTCAACGGCAATCGAGAGTGTATAAGGATACCCCTGCGGCCGGCCAACGCCCTTGTGCTTATACATCCAAAAACAGCGCGGGCATTCCTTCATCAGTTGGAGATTCGCACGAGATATTTTGAGTGGTCTTGAGGTTTGGACGTAAGCCATTACTTTAAAAACTTAAAATTTAAAATTTGAGTTTAATCAAGCAAGACCTGCTTGATTACATCCCCCTGCTTTATCTTCAATACTACGTCCATACCTTTGATTACCTTGCCGAATACCGTATGTTTGCCGTAGAGGTGCTGTTGAGGCTTAGTGGTTACAATGAAAAATTGACTGCCATTGGTATTGGGTCCGGCATTAGCCATGGCGATATAGCCAGGATCAACCGGCAAAGATTTGAGAGTGCCATTGTATTTGTAACCCAACGCTTCGTACTGGGCAATCAAATCATCGGGTGCGCCAAGAGATTTTAAATTAATCTCATCTTCAAATTTATAACCTGGCCCACCCGTGCCAACTTTTGGGTCGCTCGCCTCGCCGAAGCCTTCGGCGTAGCGCGGGTCTGTCTTAGACAATGGATCGCCGCCCTGTATCATAAAATCGGCTATCACCCGATGAAACTTAGTCCCATCGTAAAAACCGGACTTAGCCAGCTTAACGAAGTTGGCTACGGTCTTGGGAGCAACTTCGGAATAAAGTTCCAGTTCTATACTGCCGCGAGCGGTAACCATTGTGGCTTTAATAACCTTCGGCGACGGTTCATCTGTCGGACTTGCTTGAGCCGTTGAGGTAGCTTGCGGTGAGCTCGTCGAAGCCGGCGATGGCTTCGGCGACGCGCTGACATTGACGTTGCCACTCTTTTTCATACCAAAATAAATACCAAGAGCCACAACAACTACGACAAAAATTAAAATTAGAATTTTCATATCAACTACTCTAACAAATCATTGAGCTCCTGTAAAATTTCTTCTGGGATCGGAATCTTTTTGCCAACCGGACTTACGCCCGGATACCGCCAGGCGGAGATTATCCTTAGTTTGTAGTGAGTAGTTGGTAGTGAGTAGTTAGAACTTGGCCTCTGGCCAAGTTCCTGATACATTACCCAAATTTCCTGCGGTTTTTTCAGATTACTCGTCGGCTGCATAACGGCAACCGTTTTTTCCGCCACTCCCGTCTCTTTGCGCTTAGGAAATCTGACAATACGCTTGATCAGACTCTCCGATATACCATAATAAACCATCTTGCCCTTAACATGATTCGTCCAGCAGTATTTGCCATCATTTTTAGGAGATCTGAATTGCATTAGGCACAGAATACACTATTTTGCCAGATTCGAAAACATGAAAGGTGCCAGTTTCTTCGGAAACCGTGAATACGGTCGTATCCTTAAAAATATATGAAGCGGTAATGGCCGAAAGGTGGCGAGTATGAACTTTGTGGTCAAAACCAAATTGATCTGATAAATCAGGAAAGCTACCGGGATTAATCTCGGCCGCGACAATTCTGGGCCGCAAACCCTCAATCATCACCCCAGAATGCACGATTTCACCATTGGCATCAATCAATATCGCCCCGTCAAAACCAACCGTGGACTCCACTTCTCCGTACCAATCGGCATGATTTTCGATATCGGCCACGTTGATACGGTGCCGCACAAATATATCCTGCGTACTATCCGAAATGTCAGTGTACTCCTGCCATTTATCCTGCCAACCAAGTATGATAAAAAGGCCAAAGTTTTTTTGATTTTTCATTAAATGCAAAACCAGCTCCACCGTTTTCATTTTCAAAGAAACAGGCAAAGATGTCTGCGATTTCTTGAAAACTTCCATTATTTCAAAAATTGCTTTTTCCAT
>CAYHQI010000098.1:0-2482 GCA_964358785.1 uncultured Candidatus Saccharibacteria bacterium | reverse complement strand
GAAAAGAGAACTCTCTACTATGTGCCGATGATTCACACCGATAAAGACCTGAGTGATCTTGGGTTGACAATTAAAATGCTTCGCGAAAAGGCGTATGGCAAGAGCACTAGCGCTCATGACGAGAGGGCAATAGAAGACCTATGGAAGAAAACGAGATTGTGGGTACATCAAACAGTAAAAGATGCGCGAGGGCTAATAATCTACCAAGATGGTATGCCGGTGGGGCCCCGCGAGAAAATCCGTCAACTGTTTGATCTTGTATTGGCCGAGCATCCAGAGAGCCCGCTTTTTATTCTCACCAAAGAACTCATTGATATGGGCGCGGTGCTTGAGGGTACCGAAGACACAAATCTTGTCATCAAGAGAGCCGCTGTCTATCGGGAGATATATCAAACGGCAGAAAAATGTCAGAATCTTAGTGATATACAAAACTTGATAGTCAAAAAAGTTGAAGAGCAGGACAATCTCGTACTTCAAGCAGACCGTTTTATAGCAAAACGCATTGACCAGACTTTGTTAGAAGGTGAACGAGGTATTTTATTTATGGGGCACCGGCATAAAGTTGTTGAAGAAATTATGAAAATGCAGGAAGCAAGAATCCTGTCTTCGCCGATCGAAATTCACGCACTGAAACTGACAATAGAAAAAACCTACAGATAAGCCGTAGGTTTTTTAATGTTTTCTTTTGTTAGTGCTTTCTTTTGCTGATTTCTTGAATAGCGCTCACCAAATCATTGTGAGCGATAGCTAATTGGCTCTTGTTCTTAGATGTTATGTAGCATTCCAACGCCCTTTTCTTGGCAGTGGTACATGTCCATTCAATCTCTGCTCCGCTGAAACCATCCGACAACTCGACTAATTGGTCGAAGTTTACACTCCCAAGCGGCGCTTCATGGAGATGAATTTCAAAGATTTTCTTCCGTACAGTTTTATCCGGCAGCGGCACTTCAAACTGCAGGTCTAACCTGCCGGGTCGCAAGAGGGCGGGATCAACAAGATCTGGACGATTAGTCGCGGCCATGATGAAAACATCCTGAATTGCGCTTGTGCCATCGATTTCCGCGAGTAGCTGACTTACGGCTCTATCTGTTACTTCGCCGCCCACTGCTCTGCCTCGCACCGGAGCGATTGCTTCTATCTCGTCAAAAAATATGATGCAGGGCTTAACCATGCGAGCTTTCCAAAAGAGGTCGCGAATCGCCTCCTCTGTACTGCCCACCCACTTACTAAGCAACGCCGGCCCATTCACGGTCAGGAAATTATATTCTCTCTCATGTGCCATGGCTTTGGCAATGAGCGTTTTTCCACAGCCGGGCGGGCCATAAAGCAGAATCCCTTTTGGTTGGCGCAAGTGCAATTTCTGCATCTCTTTTTTATACTGAAGCGGCCAGATCACCATTTTTTGGAATTCCTGCTTAATCTCATCAAGTCCTCCAATTTTCTCCCAACTCATTTTGGATACTTCGATATAACTTTCCCGCAGTAAAGACGGGATAGTGTCATCAATAATCTGACAAAACTCTGTTTGAGTAACAACCAAATCTTTTATCAGATCTTCTCGTGGAGTTCCTTTTCTAATCTTTTCTACCGCGCGTTTGAGCAACTGTTGATTAGCGTGGGCGCACGTACCGGCAATGTCCGCTCCGGTGAATCCATGGGCGCGT
Organism: uncultured Candidatus Saccharibacteria bacterium; assembly: GCA_964358785.1. Lineage (GTDB taxonomy): Bacteria > Patescibacteriota > Minisyncoccia > 2-02-FULL-40-12 > IGHO2-01-FULL-4-A > 2-01-FULL-44-17. The sequence goes on along the minus strand of CAYHQI010000098.1, from coordinate 818 downwards.
TTGGCGAGAGTAGTAAGTTCGACATCGTTCGCGAGTGGCATGCCCGCAGTATGGATGGTAAAAATCTGGGCGCGGCCGACAACATCAGGTGGCAAGATATATATCTCCACATCAAAACGTCCATGGCGTCGCAGGGCATTATCTATCATATGAGGTCTATTGGTTGTTCCAATTACAATCACCCCGTCTTTATGCTTTGCGCCGTCAAGAAGCGAGCAGAGCGTGCTTACAATACTCGTGTTGGTCTCGTTCACCATTTGTTCTCTTTTCCCACCGATAGCATCAACCTCATCAATAATGAGAATGCCATTCGGCTGCACCGATTCAAAGGCACTTACGAGGTTGCCTTCCGATGCTCCTTGCCGCCATCCTTTAATTTCTGCCCCTTGCACGAGACAAACCTTTCTGCCTGTTTCATTGGCAATGGCCTGCGCGAGAAGTGTTTTCCCACAGCCGGGCGGGCCACTAAGGAGTATGCCGCGGGTTGACTTGTGTCCCAAATGTTTCCAAAGCTCCGGGTATTTTCTTGAGCCGTTGACCATAAGGTCAAGCTCTGTAACGACCTCATCCAACCCGCCAATATGTTTGTAAGTGATGCCACTTGATGGTGCGAGATTCCCTGGGCGACCCTCATGCAATTCGGTCGTTCTCGGAGTATGTTCGGTAAGCGAGCTGACGCGATAGCCGCCATCGATTGGTTTTCTCTCTAAAGGATGCTCATCGTCGAATACATTAACTTTTTCGCCGCATTGCGGACAAGGGACATTCCTTCCATACGGAAATGTTACTTTTTTGTCACAATAAGGACATTTTTCTCT
>CAYHQI010000097.1:0-2513 GCA_964358785.1 uncultured Candidatus Saccharibacteria bacterium | reverse complement strand
GAATCTCACATGACAATCCCCCAGCTTACTGGCATGCATAGTGGTGATCACTCCCGTAAATCAACACTGGTTGAATATGGCTTCCGTCTGCCTTCGGCGCTTGATAATCGCCCGCTTCGCTTTGACGAGTTCCGAAAAAGTATTAATCAAACGATTTATCTCTCGGCCACGCCCAAACCTTATGAGATTAAAAAGTCCACTAAAAAGGGCGTGGTCGAACAGCTAGTCAGACCGACTGGATTATTGGATCCGATCATTGAGATTCAGTCAACCAAAAATCAAATAAAACACCTGCTTGGTGAAATCAAAAAAAGAGTAGCCGACAAACAAAGAGTTTTAGTTACAACTCTGACCAAAAGAATGGCCGAAGACCTGTCTGAACATTTGGCCGACAATGGCATCAAGGTCAACTACATCCACTCCGAAATCAAGACCCTACAAAGACTTGAAATAATCCATGACTTAAGATTGGGCAATTATGATGTCCTCGTTGGCGTCAATTTACTTAGAGAGGGTTTGGACTTGCCGGAAGTTTCGCTGGTAGCAATACTAGATGCGGATAAAGAAGGGTTCCTGCGCAATGCCACAACACTCATACAAACAATGGGGCGAGCCGCGCGGCACATAGACGGCCATGTCATAATGTATGCCGATAAGATCACCCGCTCAATGACCAATGCCATACAGGAGACAGAGCGCAGACGTAAGGTACAAGAAGAATTTAATATCGAGCACGGCATAACGCCGACAACGATTATAAAGTCGCTAAAGCGTTCCAACTTGGCATCGTCTGCCAAAAAGGCTCGCATAAGTAAGTGGTACAGCTACGACCCAAATGACAAAGATAATGACGTCGAACGCCTCACACCAAATGCACAGATGGAGCGCCTACAAAAAGAAATGGAACGCGCAGTCAAAGAACTCAAATTCGAGAGGGCGATGGTGATAAGGGAACAGATTTTAAAACTGCGAAAATCACTGTAAGTCTGAAAGCTTATTTGCAAAAAGAATCAAAATACATTACCATTGAGAAACAATGCCAATTACACAATCGGCTAAAAAGGCCCTAAGACAATCAAAGAGGAAGCGCGCCCAAAACATCAGACGGAAAACCAAGTTCCGTGTTTTAATTAAGGAGTTCCGTAAGGCTATCACTGCCAAGAGTTTTGATAAGGCGAAGGAAATGTTGCCAAACGTCTATAAAGCCCTAGATAAGGCAACCAAAAGCAAAACAATCAAAAAAAATACCTCTAGTCGGGTAAAATCACGGCTAACTCGACTAACTAACAAAATTTCTAAACCAAACTAAAAAACACCCCTGCGGAGGTGTTTTTTAGTTTGGTACCTATGAATATTTAGCAACATTTACTGCGATGCCCAGACCAGCCAAAATGGACACTAATGAAGAACTGCCGAAACTTATAAACGGCAAGGGTAATCCGGTAAGCGGTATGAGACCGGTTATAGCGGCAATGTTAATAAATGCCTGGCCAGACATCCAAACCGCTACACCCAGAACCAGCAACCTGCCAAATTGATTCGCGCTCCTGGCAATACTGATCAAGGTTAAGAAAAGAATCAAAAATATAGCCAATAAAAAGACTCCGCCAACGAACCCAAGCTCTTCAATAACAATTGCGAATATTGAATCGCCTATCGGCTCCGGCAAATAGTTGAACAACTTCTGCCGGCTTTGACCGAAGCCCAGGCCAAATATCCCTCCAGAACCTATGCCAATCATGGTCTGATTAACATGGTAGGCAATGCCTTGGGTATCCGCATTAGGATTAAAGAAGGCCTTCAAACGCTTGAATCGATACGATTCGGCAAAGGAAAGCGCGCCAAGAAGCACGGCCAAAATTAAAATAAGAGCTAAAAAGTGCGTCAACTTAACTCCGGCAAAAAAATATAGGGCCATAGCTATTAAAGTCACAAGAACAAGCGTACCCATGTCCGGCTGTAACAATAAGAGCGCGCCTACAAAAATCATAACAAGGAAAAATGGGGCAGCCGATTGCGGGCCGCTATTAATATGTCCTTCACGTCTACTAAACCAGGCGGCCAGATAAATTATTAGGGTAAGCTTTAAAATTTCGGATGGTTGAAATGTGAAAAGCCCAAAGTCCACCCAACGCTGGGCGCCCCGAAGACCGTAACCAATGCCAGGCACAAAAACAAGCACCATCAAACCAGTCACCGCTATCAATAATGGCAAGGCTATTTTTTTCCAAAATCTATAATTGATTTTTGAAAAAAGGAAAAACAAAGCTAGGCCTGGTAAAACTCCGTAGAGAAATTGGTGGACGAAATAATATGAGGACGAGCCAAAGCGTTTCTTGCCTTCGACTACGCCAGCCGAAGACAACATGACCAAACCGAAAACAATCAGAATAAAAACTAGGATGGTTAGGGTTTTGGCAGATTTAGACATATGGATGGGCTGATCTCTTAAAGTTAGCTCGCCCTCATCATTTCTCGAGACGTTCCGTTTTACGACCCCAGCGTGGCGTAAC
>CAYHQI010000096.1:0-2533 GCA_964358785.1 uncultured Candidatus Saccharibacteria bacterium | reverse complement strand
ATTTTCCATCATTTAATTCTACTTCAGAAATATGCACTTCAAAACGGAATTCGGGGAATTATCATAGGAGACGTAAAAATGAGTTCACAAGTGCTTGGTGTTGTCGCTTGCATCAGTTCTTTACTTTACATGGCGTTTGGGCTTCCCATTCAGATTAGAAAAATTTACAAAGAGAAGACAACTGCGGGGCTTTCTTTGTTTATGATATTAACTCTTTTTGGAACAACAACCTCGTGGATAGTTTACTCGCTAACGATCAGGGATAAATTTATACTAATTGCAAATGTTCCAGGGGCAATCTGTGCATTAATCATTCTAGTTCAGTTTTGGCTATATCGCCCAGCAAGCAAGTCGTAATCTGTCTAAATTAGCAATTCAGCCGAGACAACTCGGCTTTTGTATTTTTAGGTTTAAACGAGCCACCCATCTTTGAAATCATTCATGGCAGACTTTGGCATTAAGGGCGGAGGCCATAGAGGTTTGTGCGGATTCCAAAAGAGTGGATTGCATGGCTTGCGAGCAGTATAATATTCGTCACTGCGAGCAAAATCCACGCTTTTGAAATAGTGGAGCGAGTCGCTGGACGAGCGCAACGTCCGCACAGGCCTCTATGGCGTAGCCCGTTTGCCAAAGTCGGTTGATTTCAAAGATGAGTGGCGAGTGGATATCCACTGTCAACCCCTTGACTACGCCCCTCCCCAGCGCTACCCTTAACCCTAGATTCTCGCAAGAGAGTCGTCGTCGTTTTTAGACCTTTCGAGCTTGTTTTATTTAGTTTTTTTGAACTCTCAATTTTCTTTCTAGGAAGCTAAAAAGCTAACAGCTAGGAAGCTGATCGTTTATTAAGACTTTTCTCCACAACCTATTTTCTAAGCCATTTTTCAAAAACGACCGAGTCGGCTTCTTTTTTGTAATGATCTTGGCCGTTATTGTAATTACTTTCAAAGGTTCTTCAGAGGGCCAGAGAAGCGTTTTGAGTAATCTATTGACGAAATACATTGACGAGACCGCCGCCGCCGTTATTACAATCCCCTCTCAAAATCAACTCGCGGACATCAATAGTTTAGTTGCTTATACCGGCAGTGAAAAGAAGCCCCAGCCGTCAATTTTAAACACAATACAGGATAACTCTATCGTTTCTCGTGGAACAATTTTGACAGACATTCTTGATGAGTTCACCGATCACGGAACGCAAATATCAACTTATACCGTACAAGAGGGCGACACCCTCTCTTTTATTGCCTCTGACTACGGAGTAAGCGTGAATACTATAATTTGGGCTAATAATCTTCGGGATGCTGATGCTATAAGGCCCGGCATGGACCTGAAAATTCCACCGGTAACCGGTGTAGTTCATAAAGTAAAAAAAGGCGATACTATAGCCTTGCTAGCTAAAAAATATGGCGTTAAAGAAGATGCGGTTGTAAGTTTCAATGGCCTGCCATTGAGCGGGGAGTTACAAATAGACGACGAGATCATAGTGCCCGGCGGGAAAATCAATAGCCCAGCTAGCGCTCCATCGCAAAGCGTAGCAAAAAGATTCGCCTATTTGCCAAGCCTAGCTGGCTATTTTATGCAACCGGCTACGGGATATAATTGGGGTCGGATACACGGAAGAAACGGCGTAGATGTGGCTAATTCTTGTGGTACACCGATATATGCCGCGGCCGATGGTGTGGTAGCAATCGCTGACGCTATTGGCTATAACGGAGGCTTTGGCAAATTTATAAGAATCAATCATGCCAACGGCACGGAAACCCTTTATGCTCATGCTAGCCGTTTATTGGTTAATATTGGCGAAGCTGTTGGCCGTGGCCAGCAAATCGCCGTTATGGGTTCCACCGGCCGTTCCACCGGCTGTCATGTTCATTTTGAAGTGCATGGCGCCAAAAACCCGCTGGCAAAGTACTAGGGAAGCATCAGGCATTTTACTTGGAGAGATTGCTAAGGTAACATTAGCGTAAATATCAAAGAAAAATGAGGTCTTTAAAAATGACCAGGGACGAAGACGGATATCGAGAAGAATACCTCGGAAAACCGGCTATTTTTTCAATACCATCATCCAAACTTGAAAGCGTAGAATTTGAAATACACACTTTTTTGCTGAAAAATTACGGTCACGCCTGGAGCCACACTCCAAATATTAAGGGTTACTGGCTGGGAAAACCCGACGGCGACTACACAAAATTTGAGATTTCTTTTGTCGGCAAAGAAAAGATTCCTAATCTCAAAAAATTCTTAGCTAAAATTGCCAGACAGATAGGGGAGGAGTGTATTTACTTGCTGACTGGCTCCGATTCCTGGTACATTTACCCCGTTAGAAGTAGCAACGGTGGCACATAAGTTTTACTTACAGTCACCGCACCTACTTAATTAAAAATATTAGTTTGGTTCGTGAACCCGCCAGGGCTACTTCTAACGGGGTTTACCCACCAAACCGATAACCCTGCCATGGCGGGGATTTTTATTTCGCGTGAGACAAATCTACCCATTGATTTTAAACGTACCCCATCTGGATTATTAGCTACGGATA
>CAYHQI010000095.1:0-2593 GCA_964358785.1 uncultured Candidatus Saccharibacteria bacterium | reverse complement strand
AGTTTGTAAAGTTATAAAGTTGAAAGTTGAAAAATATCTTAATAAACTTTAAAAACTTTATAAACTTGATAACTTTATAACTACTTCAGATAGTATGCATTGATCTTAACCGAAAAATTGACGCTGCCAACGGATGTAGTTGAGGCCGCGGCGTTCACTTCATATACATCATATAATCGAAGGCTTTGCTCTACCAATTTAAGAAAATTAACAAAAGACGGATAAGGACCGACTATGTCAACGCCAATAAGCATCTTTTTGTATCTGGTTTCTTCATAACTACTGGCGTCGGCGGTGGCCATGCCCATTATCTGCACTCCCGACTCTTCGGCTATACCTTGAATGCTGGACACTAATTCATCTACTTGCTTACGCTCCGGCATAAATGACTTGATCTTATTTATATCAGACTGCCTTGACTTGGCCTGACTATCCATCTCCCTAACTCTGTCGGATTCCGCCGTTCTTTCATTCAATGTCGCCTGCCTTGAATTAATCGCTTCCTTGATTAGTTTAATGGCATCGTACTGGGGCAAAACCAAAACAAAAAACGCAAATACGGCAACTGCGGAAATTATTGCGGCTAAAGTATTTTTCTGCATGGTTCCTATGTTGAGCTCTCCTTACTTCTTGGTATCCTTCATCAAAAACTTGTTAGTATCAAAATTGATCTGCATAGTTACATCCAACTTCCCAGTAGGTTGACTCTGCACTTTATTCAGTATCACATCAGTAATTGAATCCACCGTATACAGAGCGGCGATCTGCTTTGCGACGACAGTATAGTTGGCCGCTAGCATCTTGGCTGTAATTTTTTTGCTAACCGCATCGGCATTAATGGATTGGTACTGAACTTGTGGCTGGGTAACGCTTTGAATTTTGATAAAAGCATCGGACCAGAAAAAATGAGCGGAAAGAAGCGGACTAACTACCGCAAGCTGACGATTGAGATCTAGCAGAGCCGACTCTAACTTCTTGTCTCTGGAATCTTCAATGGCAGCCAATTGACCGTCAATAGAGGCCAAGGAGGAAAGCAGTCCTTGCTTGTACGCCATAAGGCCAAAATATAAGCCGCCTATTAGAACCATAAATATAACACCGAAAATAACCGGCCTGTTTTGGCCCGGAACATAAACTTCTATTTTCTTCCTGGTTTCAGGAAGAAGTTGTAACCCCCCTAAATCTGACATCTAACTATATTATACCTCGATTGTCCTAAGTTGTTATGCACAGTAAGACTTAGACTGTGCCAATTATTAATTTTCAATTTTTAATTTTAAATTTTCAGTGAATTTTAGAATTTTTAATTTTTAATTTTTGAAAATTAGATCATTAGAAATTAATTGAAACTTATAAATTGTAAATTAAAAATTGGTCAATAATCCCTCCGGGTTAAATCTCCCTCATCGCCAAGCCTATTGCGATAGTAAATGTGGAGTTAAGTTCGCCTTGCAATTTACTAAGTTCATCAGGCACAACAATCCTAGCCAACGAATTGCCTAAGGCTACCGGCACTCCTAGCTTGGCCCCAAAATAGTTGGGAAAATTAGGCATATTGGCCAATCCGCCCACTAACAAAATTTTGGTTATTTTCTTTTTTTTAACCTCTTCATAATTATGGATAGTTTTCTTTGTTTCGAAGGCCATCATATCTATTAAAGAGCTCATCGCTTGTTCGATTACATTATTATCAATATCTTTTATGCCAAAACTCCTTTTTAATTCCTCCGCCCTTTTTAAGCTCACATTTAAAGACCTGGATATTGATTTGGTTATTTCGAATCCGCCAACTTCATAATTATGGCTCACCCGCTCAAAACCACCGTCAACTATAAGTATCGAGGTACTGCGCCCTCCGATATTAACTATGGCTACCGGGCTAAGGTCATTGCCAATCAAAGATCTGATAAGGGCCGCGTTCTCCAACTCAAGGGCTCGCAAATTAAGACCAGCGGTCTTCATTATATTTTTATATCGCTCGGTCTCCTGCTTAGGTACGGCCACAAGAAAAACCTCCACCGTCGGCGGCTTGGCGCCGCCTTGCCGAGAATCGGCACCTTGGAGCTGTAAGCCGGTATCAGCCGCAATGTTAATGATAGACCAATCGATCACAACCTCATCCAATGGTAATGGAATATATTTACGCGCTTCGAAATTAATAGTTTTAGCCATATCCTTCTCGGAAAGATATGGCATGGTTATAACAGTTGCAAATGTTGAAAATGAGGGTACCGAGGCTACCGCATCTCTGGCATTTATCTTGCTTCTTTTTAAAACTTCCTTAATGCCCCAGGCCAAATCATGGTCAGAAAGCTGAACAACTCGACTACCCCCCGCTGATCCGGCCAAATTCAAAGCTTCATCTATGGACTCCAGTTCAAAAAGTCCATAATTCTCAAGCTTAAAACGCCCACCGTCCTTGGACAACTCAACCACCTTAATAGAGGCCGTACCGATATCGATACCGATTTTGGTTTTGGGTTTACCCAGACCAAAGAATCCCAAAAGTTTGTAGTTTGTAGTTTGTAGTTTGTAGTAAATTCTTTCTACTCACTACCGACTATTAACTAATTATGATAGCTCTTGTAATTAT
>CAYHQI010000094.1:0-2598 GCA_964358785.1 uncultured Candidatus Saccharibacteria bacterium | reverse complement strand
GGGGCAATCAAAAATTGGATAGAACTGCAAGATAAACCTGATACCGACCCGCGCTACGCCGGAGGCTTTGGCGAGGCGAGGCAGGCGATTTTTGCCGTGGTTGATTATCACGGCATTACCACGCCGTTTGATCCCAAGAAATATCCCCAGCAAGTCATGGATACAATTTTAGATTTTCTGGCCGCCGGCATCGATCCCAAAAAAACACTTTTGATGCGACAATCACATGTTCCCCAGCACACCGAACTCGCCTGGATTTTTAATACAATTACGCCCGTAAGCTGGCTAGATCGGTTACCAACCTATCGCGAGCAACTAGAGAAAAGCCCCAAGTATAACAACGTGGGTCTTTTGGATTATCCAGTGTTAATGGCCGCCGACATACTTATATACAAGTCCAATCTGGTTCCAGTCGGCGAAGATCAATTGCCGCATATTGACCTGACAAATGAAATTGCCAGAAAGTTTAACTCAATGTTTGGTGAAACATTTGGGCCTGTTAAACCCCACATGGCGGAAGGTGCGCGTATTATGTCCTTGCAAGACCCGACCAAAAAAATGTCCAAGACGGGCGACGAAGGAATTGCCCTTTCCGACCCCCCTGACATTATCCGTGGAAAAATTAAAAAAGCCGTAACCGATTCCGGCAAAGACATCATTTTTGACCAAGACAAGAAACCGGCAATCTCTAACTTAATTACAATCTATCATTTGCTATCGCAGAATGACATTAAAAACATCGAAGACAAGTATGCCGACAAGGGTTATGTTGAATTCAAAAATGACCTCGCCGAGGTTGTAGTGAATTTTCTCAAGCCATTCCAGGAGAAGCGCAAGGAATTGGAAGATGACCCGACATATGTGGAGGATACATTGACCGAAAGCGAAGAAAAAGCTAGGGTTATCGCCAGTAGTACCTTGTCAGAAGTCAAACAAAAAATGGGGTTGCGATGAAAACAGTATTCATTATTTTACTTTGTTGGTTTGTGGTTTCTATTCCAGTCAGCATAATTTTAGGGAAAATACTCTCAAAAATTGAAAAAAATTATCCCCCAGTAGAATAACTACTAATAAGCTCGCTAATTTCTCCCACCTTCTCCTCGAGAAGGTTTTTTGTTTTTGCTTCTACCACTAATCGCAAAACTGGTTCGGTATTCGACGGTCTTAAATTAAACCACCAACTTGCCCCGTCATCGGCGGGGTCATCGTATTCAATCGTCAAACCATCAAGCTCATCAATTTTCCCGTCTCTATATTTTTCTTTCAGCTTTCCGAAAATTTGTTCCATGTTCAATGCTCCGTGTTTTGTGATATTTATTTCCCCCGAATTAAACCAAGTTTTGAATTGCTCAACAAGCTCGCCGATGTTTTTTTTGTTTTTGTTAATAATTTTTAGTAAGCGTAGTACTACTAACAATGGCAGTTCGTTATAATTAGCCCTGCCGAAATAAATATGTCCCGACAGCTCCCCGCCAATATCGGCACGACATTTAGCCATGCACCTCCTCATAAATGCTCGCCCTGCTTTTGAACGGACTATCCTTATGCCCCATGAAACAAATTTTTCTAGTACTCCCCTTGAAAACCTGAAATCGTACACCACCTTAGGCTTGCTCCAAAATCTTATTTTATCTTGAACAAGCAGGCCGGTTATGTAATCCGAACGTATAGTTTGTCCCACTGAATCAGAAATATAAATACGGTCGGCATCGAAATCAAATTCAAAAGAAATATCAAACTCTTGTTCGTTATTTTTAAGACCTGATTTATCAAGTAATAATGCCAGCTCGTATTTAGCGGTTGGCGGCGATTTGACATTAATTTTTAACTGGCCGGCATCTTTGCCCTCCCAACCGGCCTCTTTAATGATGAAGTCCGTATATAAGTTAATTAATTTTTGCCGATCTTGCTTGATTATTTTTCCGCCGTACCTAGCAGTTTCTATATTCTTGTTTTCAATCAAGATACTTTTAATTTGCTCGAGTCCGGAATCGAGTCCTATAATTACACCGCCCTCGCCAAAAATCTTGAAACCGACATATTCATTGCCTAGGTGCGAAGCCGTTAGCATAACTCCGGCATTTGCCCCCAGTTTTTTAAAAACAAAATTAAAAAACGGGGTCGTTGCAAGACCCAAGAACTTCACATCTCCACCGGCACTTGTGATCCCTCTGTTTATTGAATCAGCTAATTCGGCTGAAAATTCACGATCATCGTGGGCGACAAGAAAGCATTTTTTATTAATATAGCGAACCAAGGCCGCCCCCAAGCTAAAAGCAAAGTCAGCGTCAAAATCCTGACCGTAAATGCCTCTAATGTCATAGGCCTTAAAAATTTCCGGATTGTAATTCATGTACTATAATTATATCATATCGGCATGTTATCCATTGGTACAGTGCGAACACAACCCGACATGGCACCGATAGCGAACCTCTCAAATTAATACCTTTTCACTTCGTGATTAAAATGCCCTCACCTATCTATGAGAGGATAATTTTGGAAAGAAGTCAGAAAGGAAGAATCGTCAGATCCACTGCTCCATAGGAATTTACCCCACCACCCTACTCATTATAGTTTGAAAACAAAAAACTCCTTTCG
>CAYHQI010000093.1:0-2662 GCA_964358785.1 uncultured Candidatus Saccharibacteria bacterium | reverse complement strand
AAATCGGCACGCCTTGGTGCGTAACCATTGACTTTGATACTATAGACGACAACGCCGTGACAATTCGCGACAGAGATACTCTTAAGCAGGAGAGGGTAGCCATTGATAAATTACAAGAATATTTCTCAGACCATTTTAAATACTGAGCAGATAACCGATAGAGGGAAATAAAAATATGACAAAATCATTTACCGTTCGCGATTTGCCGAAAGAAGAGCGGCCGCGTGAGCGGCTGGTTAAGTTTGGCGAACAGGCGCTTTCGGTTCAAGAATTATTACAGGTTATTTTGGGTCGCGGCATTGCCGGTGAATCGGTTGCGGTTACGGCGCAAAAACTGCTATCGCAATTTGGCAGCCTTCAAAAATTAGCCGAGGCAAACATTGAGGAGTTGTCTTCAATCAAAGGAATTGGACAGGCCAAAGCTACGCAGATAAAAGCTGTTTTTGAAATTGGCCGCCGGCTTTCTATCCAAGCTCCGCCTTACAAGAATAAAGAACTTACTGATCCTAAAAAGGCGTATCAGTTGATCAAAAGCAAACTCAAAGATTATCACAAAGAGCATTTCTATATCATTGCTCTCAATAGCAGAAATCACTCAATTGCGGAAGTTTCGGTTGGTAGTCTTAACGCTAGCATTGTCCATCCGCGCGAGGTATTCGCGGAAGCCATAAAAAATAAAGCGGCATCGGTTATATTTGCCCATAATCACCCCTCCGGCGATCCAGAGCCGTCGGAAGAAGATTTGGTAATTACAAAACGTCTCGTAGAAGCGAGTAAAATTTTAGATATTGAAGTCGTTGATCATATTATTGTGACAAAAAGCGGATTTTTAAGTTTTAAAGAAGCGGATTTGCTTTAAAAAAGTAAGCACGCTATTATGTACATATTATGACAACAACTAAAACAACAATCTCAATAACAGAAGCTCGCAAGCGTATTTTTGACATTGCCAAAGAAGTGCAGGCGCCAAATAAGGTTTATACTCTAACCTCTGATGGCAAGCCAAAAGCGGTTATTATGTCCGCCGAAGAATATGAGTCAATGATTGAAACTATAGAAGTTTTAGCCGATTTTCCGGATATTCATAAAGATATAGCCGAGACAGAAGAAGCTTTTAGAACGGGGGAATGGAAAACATGGCCGACACTTGATAATTTAAAGCGTGATTGGGGCATGGCGACAAAAGTTGCGGAAAAACCAAAAAAGAAATATGGTCTACGAGCTTCTTCTAAAACCAAAAGTACAAAAAGAGCTTAATAAGCTTGCTGATCGTGAACGCAACAAAATAACATTAATTCTCTATGTTATTGCGAAAGACCCTTTCTTAGGCAAAAAGCTGGAAGGAGAGTTGAAGGGTTACTATTCTGTGCGCGCGTGGCCGTATAGGATTGTTTATGAGATAAGAAAGAAAGAACTTGTTATTGTGGTTATAAAAATAGGTCATCGACAAGGAGTATATAAAAATTAGAGGAATAAGATTAAACATAATTAATGTCTAAATACGGTAAGCTTTCAAAAGAAGAGTTAATCGCGCTTGCCGAAAAGCAGGATAGCGAATTAGCGTCCAAAAAATACGGGCTGGTTTGGGACGCGGAGCGGGAGCCGGAGCAGGTGGTCTTGGATTGCGAAAATAATTTGCCGATTTTGAAAAGAGTAAAAGGGAAAGAGATTCGCGAGCCGAAAAATAACAAGCAGGAATATAATATTTTAATTGAAGGTGATAATTATCACGCTCTAACTGTCTTGAATTATACTCATCAAGGCAAAATTGATGTTATTTATATTGATCCGCCGTATAACACGGGGAATAAATCTTGGCGATATAATAATTATTATGTGGAAATGGATGACGCGTATTATCACAGTAAGTGGTTGAACATGATGGAAAAGCGTTTAAATAACGCTAAAAAGTTATTAAAAGAAGATGGCGTTTTGATTTGTGCCATAGATGAAAACGAGCTTGCTAATCTATATCTATTATTTAATAAGATTTTTCCAGAATATAAAGTTGATCAAGTTGTAATCGTTCATAATCCACGAGGAGTACAAGGTAAAAATTTTTCATACACTCACGAGTATGCGTTATTTGTTTATCCAAATAACGGGAAAGAATATATTGGGAATATTGCAAGAAGCGTTCATTTAACTGAAGAGCTAAGAGATCATGGAGGCGAATCATTACGAACGGATGCAAGAAATTGTTTTTATCCAATCATTACTGATGGTGAAAAAATTATTGAAATTGGCGATGTGCCACCAATAAGTTTTCATCCAAAATCAAAAAACACAAAATTTAAAAATGGTTTAATCGCAATTTGGCCGATTGATGTTAAAAGAGTGGAGCGTAAATGGGTTTTTGCCAAAGATACTGTTTCTAAAATATTAGGGAATCTTGAAATAATAAAAAGATCAGACGGATTATTAGATGTATTAAGAAAGAAAACTGAACAAAAACCAAGAACAGTGTGGATAGATCAAAAATATGACGCTAGTACTTATGGTTCAAAAATAGTAAGGCAAATTACCGGTGTAGATTTTCCTTTTCCAAAATCGCTTCCAACTGTACGCGATTGTTTATCAGTTGTTGTTAAAAATAAAAAATCTGCTTTTATTCTGGACTTCTTTGCCGGCTCCGGCACAACCGGGCACGCGGTTTTAGAAT
>CAYHQI010000092.1:0-2728 GCA_964358785.1 uncultured Candidatus Saccharibacteria bacterium | reverse complement strand
CTAACGGGACGAGTCCGAAGGACCTCGGCGAGGCTACTTCTAACGGGGTCAACCCTCACACCTTTCGTTTCCCGCTAAGCCAAACAAGTATCGGCGAAGCGACAAATATAGAGGAATACGCGCCGGCAGAAATACCGATGATCAAGGCTAGGGCAAAATACTTAATGGATTCACCGCCGAATAAATAAATTGCGATTAAAGCCAATAAAGTAGTAAGGGTGGTGTTAAGCGATCGTACTAGAGTTTGCCTTACACTCTTGTGCACAAGCTCGGCAAAACCCTGGCTATTGCCAAGGCGCAGAATATTCTCCCTAACCCTATCAAAAACCACAACTGAATCAGATAGCGAATAGCCGAGAATGGTCAGAGCGGCAGCTACGAATACCGCCGTAACTTCAACGCCCCCGAAATGACCGAGAACAGCAAAGATGCCCATTGGTATCAAAATATCGTGAACCAAGGCGATCACCGCCGCCAAACCCATCGCCCACGGCGATAAAACTCTCGTCATCTTCCTGAAAACGATAGTGATGTAGATTATAATGGCCAAAAGCAAAATCACTATCGCCTTAATACTCTTACTCTTTAACTCGTTGCCAATAGTGGGACCTACTGAGTCAAAACGGCTCTCGGTTATTTTGCCGAATTTTTGAGAAATATTGTTCAAAATCTCTTGGTGCGCTTGTTCATTAATATCATTAAGTCTTACCAGCATCCCCGCATCACCAAACGGGTTAATGCTAATATTTGCGACCCCCGGCGCTTCACCGATTACACTGCTAAGCTCTAAGACTGTTGGCCTTGGGCCGTCAAAAATGATTTCCAACAAAGAACCACCTTTAAAATCAACTCCAAAGCGCAAGCCAAAAACCGCCACCAAAACAATGGCTACGACAGTTAGCACTACCGAAAAGAAAAACATGATTTTGTATATGCTATGCAAGTTATAAAATTCATAAAGTTATCAAGTTTATAAAGTAAGAATTAAATCAAAATTACTTTATAAACTTTACGAACTTTAAAAACTTTTAACTAAAAAAGCCAACGGCTTTTTTCAAGCCTTGGCACAATAAATAATCTCAAAAATGATTTCGTCACAACTGTTGCTGTAAGCAAACTTGTCAGCACACCGACTCCAAGCGTCAAAGCAAACCCCTTAACCACCGAAGTAGAAAAAGCATACAGCACGAAGGCGCCCAATAGCGTGGTAACATGACTATCTCGAATAGAAAGCCAAGCTCGGCTAAACCCACTGGTGAATGACTGCGCCAGAGAATTGCCGGACTTTAGCTCTTCGCGCATACGGGCAAAAATCAAGATATTGGCATCAACGGCAATGCCTAATGAGAGTATAAACCCGGCTATTCCGGCAAGTGTCAATGTAACCGGAATTAACTTATAAATTGATAGCACAATCGCCACGTACACCAATAAAGCCGCTACCGCCACCGCGCCGGGTAACCGATAGAATAAAATCATAAAAACGGCCACCGCGAGCAAACCGAATAGCCCGGCCGTCAACGATTTCTGTAGTGATTCTTGGCCCAGCGACGGACCCACTGTCTGTTGAGAGACCAGCGTTATCGGTACTGGCAAAGCGCCCGCATTCAAACTATTAGCTAAGTCCCTTGCTTCTTGTATTGAAAATCCACCCGATATAATCGCCTTACCATCTGGAATTTCACTTTGAACCACCGGCGCGCTTATAGCTATACCGTCAATATAAATTGCCACCTGCTTACCAAGGTTGCGCTTGGTAATCTCGCCAAAAAGTTTGGCGCCTTCGTCATTCAATTCAAGAGATACTTGCGGCTGTGAAGTATTGGAATCAAAAGTCAGTTGAGAACGCTTGAGATAGCGACCCGTCAATCCGGTAGGCTGAAAATATGGGTCCTCAATCAACTGCTGGCCTTTTTGTTGGGCATCAAGTATTTTTTTAGTCTCTTCCTCGGCACGCTGTTCTTTAAACTCTAGAAATGGAGTCTGACCGATCAACTGTATCGCCTGGCTTACATCCTTAATGCCGGCCAACTCGACAACCAATCTGTCCTTGCCCTCGATTTGCACCAACGGCTCCGCCACGCCAAAGAGATTAACTCTGCGCTCTATTACATCCCGAACACCAGCCATGGCATCGCCTACACTCTGCCCGCCTCCGTCATCTGGCGGACCGGATAAATCGGCTTGATAAACCAAGTGCGTGCCACCCAGAAGATCAAGACCCAAACGGAATGGCGCCACCTTGAAAAAGTGGGGTAGTTTGTAGTTTGTAGTTTGTAGTTTTAATTTTGAATTAACAATATCAACGCCAGCATTCCAACCCTGCGGGTAAACAAAAATCGCTAAAAACAGCGCGATTACGAGAATAATTAGGGGAGTCAGTCTGGTTCTCATAAAAATTTAATATATAATATGCAAAATTAAAAATCAAGTCGCTATAACAAAAAAAAATCGAGAGCTAGGTCTCGATTAATTTTAATACAACCGGATTTTTTGAATTAGGTTTAACTACCAATCGGAAGATCAGCTATGGTCTGCCAGCAATTATCGGACTCGCCCTTGCGCAGAAGGCTTATCTTGTCACAAGTAAATTGAGAAAAAATTACTCTACCTCGTAATTCAGACCAGACACTATCTCTGTCTTTGGCTGGAATATTTTCTAATATGGTAACATGCGGATTGGCATATCAGCAAATGGGCCGCTGGGAGGTTCTAAAATACCAGATGA
>CAYHQI010000091.1:0-2740 GCA_964358785.1 uncultured Candidatus Saccharibacteria bacterium | reverse complement strand
CCGCTTTGTGCGGGACGAAACCGGTGCCCTACCATTAGGCGAACCCTCCTCAAGGTGTCATTATCGCATTTTCTGACATTTTTTTCAAACCCCGTTAGAAGTCTCGCTCGCGCCAAAGGCGCGAGTCCGAAGGACCTCGGCGAGGCTACTTCTAATGGGGTCAAATTAAAACCCCGCCGTGGCGAGGTTAGTATTTACTTCCATATTTTTTGATCAGTTCAGCCGTACCAGCTTCTATGTCGTCGGCAAAGGCCACTTTGGGTCGGTCTTTGTATAAGCGATCCCACGCTCTACGGGCTACCAGTCCGGCCAGCCAGCCGCCTGTTACCTGCATATCAGCTCGTCCACTGACGCGCTTCATGTACTGTGGCACTTCGATCGTCCGTAATTTATCATGACCGAATCTGATAGCTATAATATATTCGGGATTCCAGGTTACCGTTAAAGCGTCGGTGGAATTATTGGATGTGCCAGTTTTTCCGGCAACTTGTTGTTCGATGCCGCGCATGGAGATCTTGAGTGTCCCAAATTTAGTTACGGCCCTTCCCATAATAGTAACCATTTTGGCGGTTTCATCTGACATCGCTCTTTTTTCTTCCGGCTTATCAAATTTAAGCCAGTTTTTACCTTCTGGATCTTTGATATCTCTAATCAGCGTTGGTTTAATATACATACCGTTTCTGGCAAATGCGCCATAGCCTGCTGCTAGTTCTACGAGGCTGACGCCTGATGCGCCGATGGCAGTCGGCAGTTTAGGTACTAGACCTTCGTCGAGATCGTCGGAGGCGTATTCTTCCAAAGAACTCAAGTATTTGAACCAAACCACACCATCCGCATCTTTTAGGACGTTGCGATTGCCCCATATGCCACAGCGATGAGCCAAGCTAATAAATTTTTCCATGCCATTTTCAACGCCCAAGATCATTTGTATCGTGGGAAGATTTACTGATCTGATAAAGCCTATCGCTCGAGGGATTTTACCCGTGGGAACGGGGTGTTCTTCTCTGAAATTTTGCGGCGCCCATACCTTGCCGTTAGCCCCCCGCATTCTAATGGGGCAGTTGCATATTAGATCATCAAGCGTTCCGCCTTCTTCAAGAGCGGCCGCGTAAACGAATGGCTTAATCGCTGAACCGGGTGAGCGTCGTGATAGAGCCCGATTGAACTGCATCTGTGAAATATCTTCGTGGCCGCCGCTTATGGCTCTGATCTCGCCGGTTTTGACATCAATGACGACAAAGGAGGCTTCTAGCGGAACACTGGCCGGCAGTTCACTGTTCAATTCGGCTAATTGTTTATTTACTTCTTCGGTCAGGATTTGTTGGATATCAGCATCAATAGTCGAGTAAATCTTGAATCCGGAATATTTGGTAATTTCTTCGTCGTCAATCCCATTAAACATCAGGGATTCCTTAATCATGCGATTGGCGTAGACGAAGCGCTGTTTCTTAATCGGATTAAAATGAATTATGTCCAGATCAAGAGGCTCGTCCTCTTTGAATTTTTCTCTCTCAAAGTCTACAAGACTAATGGATCCATCTTTATACATTTGCTCCATTACGTAATTATTCCGTTCCCTTGATCGCAGTACTCGTGCTTTTTCTTTTGCGTCTTTAAGATCGTATTCCTGTTCGAGCTTAATTCTCGTTTTTTCATCAATATCCGATGTAATAACAGGTTTCTGCGGCCGATGATAGATCGGACTGAATCTTGCGGCCGACTTATTAAGACTGGCAATTATGGCGACTTCGCGAATGGTGATCGGATCGCGTCGAAGGTCTTTGTTGAAATAAACTCGCCAGGCTTCAGCCACGCCATTGGCGCCATAGCCGAAATAGGGGAGATTAAGGAATCCTTCAAGAATTTCATCTTTGGAGTACAAGTCATTGAGTTTTATGGCTACTCGACCTTCTCTTATTTTGCGTGGGAATGTCTGTGCGCGATTCCTGAAATCTGCTACACCCGACTCATAAATGCGTCGGGTTAGCTGTACATGTATGGTGCTTCCGCCCGAACGATTATAGAGACCAGTATATTTATTTAGTAAGTTAAAAAGACCGGCTCTACCAATAGCCCAGGGATCTATTCCAAAATGGCCAAAATTAAAATTAATGTTGCTAAAACGATAACGATAAAAGTTTTCGTCCTCGGCGGCAATGAATGCCTGTCTGACTAGCTTAGGTATCTCTTCAAGTTTCATGAAATCCCTGGCCTCGTAGAAGAACCTGCCCATTGGTTTGCCATGGATATCATATACATAGGAAGCTTTGTAGAAATCCTTATTGCGAAGTTTTTCAAAATTAAGCGGCTGACCATGATCGTCATTCAATTTCCCGTAGTGATACCAGGCCCAGATTGGATATGACAGCAAAGCCAGTAAAAACGCCCGTCGCGTCCATTTTAATACGGGCCGTTTTTTGATGAATTTGACAGTATATCCAGGGAGTCGTTTTTCAGATAATTTTTGCCAAAATTTTTTAGTCCGAGTTAGTTTCACAATTGCCACCTCGTTCCGATTGTCAATGTTCTGATTGGTTATAGAGTATCAGGTTGGTCGGAGTTTTTCAATTGGTTTAGATGGTTGGCAGTGTATATTTTTGGCAATCACAAAACCGCCCAATTGGGCGGTTTTGTGATGAAGCTGTACCCGTCGATACAAGTGGTGCAGTATTCTTAAATTAGTCTGAACACTCCTACGCTAAAGCTTCGGATGGGCACAGCGCATTTCGCCCCGCCCTGG
>CAYHQI010000090.1:0-2798 GCA_964358785.1 uncultured Candidatus Saccharibacteria bacterium | reverse complement strand
TCATCTGGGGTATTGGCTTCTATTTTTAGTACGGCCAGTTGCAGCTTGTGCGCCAGTGCCATTTTCGGATTTCTCGGAGCCAATTCCGTCGTATTTTTGGTCAACAATAGGAGGTACGTGGTGGTAGGTACCCTGTTTTTATTACTTTTATCTTTGTACTTAAGCAGTAAGAGATTCAGTGAAACTTGCAAACAATGTCAGATAAAACTATAATTCCAGTTAGTAACATTAACGAATGACTGCTAGATGTCCTCAGTTTATACTTAGGACTGCATTGCAGCGATTTCTAACGGGATGGAAGAAATAACTCCAACAAACGAATACGTTGCAAAGAAGGAACAAAAAGAAAAAGAAGCTCATAGCCAGCAAACCAAAAAAAGAGCGCGAAAAGCAGGACGCGCGGTTATTTATATTATAATCTTACTTTTGGCTGGCTTCGGAGTGTTTAGGTGGACGAATAAAACATCAGCTCCACTACCGGGGCAGTTTTACGAAGCGCAATCTCGCGAGCACATAGATGTAGGCGCGAAGCATTCCGCTTATAACTCCAATCCGCCGAGCGGTGGTTGGCATTATGCCGTGCCGGCACAGACAGGCATTTATGACAAGGAACTGCCGGATGAGCAAGTTATACATAATCTTGAACACGGACACATCTGGTTTGCGTATAAGCCCAACTTAGCTAAAGAGCAGATTGAAAAATTGGCCGAAATTGCCAAAGATTACGGACTGCGTATTATTATGACACCGCGCACGGCCAATGATTCGCCGATAGCTATTGTCGCTTGGGAGCATGTTTATAAACTTGATGTTATTGACGATACCGCGGAGTCTCAAATACGGGCTTTCGTAGGCGCCTATCGTAATATCGCCGGACCGGAGCGCAATATTCCTGATTCTGGATTCAGTGATTTTAGAGGTAAATCCAGTGTGCCATCAGTTTCTCCATCTCACGTTGATTAAGGCTTAATTTAGAGGTATTTCGCGTAAAACTTGACATTGGTCAAGTTTTTTGTTAGAATTATACATAGTGTTGAACCGCAAAAAAGGGCCGAACGGCCCGGAAAGGAAGATATGGCCAACCAGACAAAGGGCGGGCGGCGCGGAAAGAGGATCCGCGTCGCCATGCTCCAGCATGGCACCCCCAAGCAGGGTGGCGGGTGGGCTGCCCGCCAAGCTGCCCGACGGTTTGGCAGAAAAGGCGCCCGCCGCGCTCGGCGCGGTGAAGGGCGAAGCGTCGGCTACATTCCCAAGTAGCTGGCGGCAGAGGGAGGGCGTTGTGTGCACGAGTGCACAGCGTCCTCGCCTCTTTTTTATTTTTCAAATTATTTGTATAATAATAGGATGATAAAAACAATTATCCAAAACTTTCCAAAACAGCTGGACTATGAGCCGGTTATAGAAAACGCCGCTAATTTTCATAAAAAAAATAAGTTTATTGTCTGCGGGATGGGCGGGTCTAATTTAGCGGCGGGTATTATCGAGAGTTGGAAACCCAAACTGGATATTATCATTCACAGGGATTACGGATTACCAGACATGGAAGAGGCGGAACTCAAAAAACGATTAGTAATAGTCTGTTCTTATTCCGGCAATACAGAAGAGTCGATTTCTTCTTTTGAAGAGGCGAGAGCGCGAGGTTCAGCTCTAATCGTTATAACCACTGGTGGCAAACTTCTGGAATTGGCAGAAGCTCATGGCGTGCCTTACATAAAATTTCCATCAATTAATAATGGACCTCGGCTTGCCATTGGTTACAGTATTAAGGCAACATTGAAGGCGCTGGGAGAAGAGGCGATTCTTAATGATATTAGCGGCGAAACCAGATTACTCAACGCTGATGATTATGAGCGCGCGGGCCGAGAGTTGGCGGAAAAACTACAAAATAAAATGCCGCTTATTTATTCATCCGGCAGAAATGCCGGTTTGGCTAGGTATTGGAAAATTAGCTTTAATGAAACGGCTAAGGTCCCGGCGTTTTATAATTTCTTGCCAGAATTAAACCATAACGAAATGATTGGATTTAGTTCCAAACTTTTCGCAGGTTTGACCTGCGATAAGTTTGCCTTTATTTTTCTAAACGACCCAGATGACGAACCGCGAATTCAAAAAAGAATGGCCGCTACCCAAAAAATATTTGAAGACAGGGAATTTGCCATTTTGTCCGTTGATGTTGTCGGGCCGTCGCTTTGGCACAAATCCTTTGCCGGCATCCTGACCACCATGTGGACCTCTTACTTCCTTGCCGAACACTACGGTGTCGACCCGGAAGACGTTTCGATGATTGAGGATTTCAAGAAGTCGCTCGCCGTCTGATCACAAAAATTAAAGCTCGCCGTGATACCTTTTGAGAACTTCGACCCGCTCCAGCGAGCGGGTCTCATCTTTTGCTCTTTCCGCCATTTGTCAAGACGCTCATCCGCCAGTGGGCGGATTCGGTCATTGACAAAACCATGCTGGCGGAAAACGCAGAAGTCTCAAAAGGCATTACGGCTCGCTTTGTTTAATTTTTGTGATCAGGGACTCGCTTCTGCCAACTCGATACAAATGTTTTAAAATCAGAAGGCGTCCGTGGCGGGCTTTTCTGTTTTTTTGGCCGCGACTGAAGGCGGCCTTTTTAATTTTAGTTTTAAATTTCCAAAAAAGCGGGAGCCGTAGGCGATTTTTATCGTTTGCAAATTGCCATGCAAGGTTCTAGCCCGCCTAAATTTTGCGAAGCAAAATTTAGGCGGGAGGGTTTACCGGCGGAGGCGTGCGCGTTTTGCGCCTGTCCCGAAGGGCCAGCAAAACACGCACGC
>CAYHQI010000089.1:0-2840 GCA_964358785.1 uncultured Candidatus Saccharibacteria bacterium | reverse complement strand
GACCACCATGCTTGTAATTGTAGCATTTTCTAATTTACTTTCAAGTAATAATACGTTATAATCTTTAAATTATATTCACATCCGCCCGTAGTTTAATGGATAAAACGAGGGACTTCTAATCCCTAGATCGAGGTTCGATTCCTCGCGGGCGGACAAACGAGTAATCGAACCACGGTTCTACCGAATTTTTATACGTTCGTTATGCCTTTAGGCATATATACTCGCTAAAATTCGGAGTGAGAATAAAGCAGTTTATTCTCACTGCTCGCGGGCGGACCAAATGTGCCAGGTACCCCAAAAAAGTGTAACATTTTGGAAATTAGACCACGACTGGTTGAATGTTGCATAATTGTTTGATATAATTCTTATTATGGTTAAACTTATAAAACATCTTAATTTGCCGGTCTCATTTATTAGAGAGTCCAATCAATTTGTGGCATATACGCCCGCCTTGGATTTATCTACTTCCGGAGCTACACTAGAAGATGTCAAGAAAAACTTTACTGAAGCGGTTGAACTTTTTTTCGAAGAAATAATTGCAATGGGAACTCTGGAAGATGTATTGCTTGATTTAGGCTGGAAAAAACAAGAACATAGTTTCACACCCCCCGTAGTTGTGTCTCAAGGCATGGAATCTGTGAGGTTCCCGTTTGCCCAATAAAAAATGCCTAGGCTTACCCCTATTTCGTGGAAGGAATTTGATAAATTCCTTTTATTTTTGGGTTGTAAATTCAAACATCAAAAAGGAAGTCATCGGGTATATACTCGTGCTGGACTTAAGCGTCATCTGGTTGTGCCAGCTTATGGCTATATCCCCATTTTTGTAATTAGAAATAATCTACGTGTTTTGAATATGACCGTAGAAGAATACTTGGATATTTTGAAACAATTGTGATCTGATCCCCGATCGAGTGGGTTTATCTGCACCTCTCAAAAACCCTCGTACTGCTTGCGCATGGTAAATCCGAGACCATGAAGGGGGACATAATCATTAAGGATCTTGACAGAGTTTTTTTTGTATAATAAAAAACCGCGGAAGGGCGCAGTTTGTAGAGATTTGCTAAACAGTTATTTTTTGCCAAGGACCAGGTGTTTTGCCTCCACGACAGGCCAGAAGAGTTCTGTCTTTACATACAGCTAGGAAGCAATCGATACTCATTCCCCCGGGCTCTGTACCATAAATGATAGGAGGCTGGGTTAGCACTTGCATACAGCGTTCTTGGGTTAGCGGTTGTTCTAACAGAAGTTCACGCATGAGTCGCTGACGTTTCAGGCTGTTTTTATAGTCGGAATTTTCTATGAATTTCAGGTTTGTAGGATGGAGCAAAAAATTATTTGCCCGAGAAAGCGGTTTCCTGGAACGACGGGTTAAAATTTTATCCGGAGTCGCTTCGATAACACAATAATCACCGGCGGCATCTCCCATAAGAAAAATAAATGAGCCAGCATTTTTTATGCGCTTCAAATATTCAATGGCTTCAGCCACTGTCTTCTTTTGCAATATTTCTGCGATAAGGAGGTAGGTCGGAAGACCCAACTTAGGCAAAATGGGAGCATTAAAGCCATCCGTCCACATCAGTGCCAGGCCATATTCATTTATGCCAAGAGCGGCCCATAATCCCGGATAATGATAGGTTAGAGTTCTAGCGTAAGCCGTAGAGTTAACTTTGAGCAGGCCTGGCCAGCGGTAGGCAGTTTTAGGCCAATCCCAACTTTGGCCTACCAGAACATCATTTTTTAATCCGGAATCGCTTTGCGCTGCAAATGCTGTGCAGTGATAGTGGCCCTGCTGTGAAATTTGGAAAAGTTCCTCATGCAGCAGTAGCAATACTAACCTATCTGTAGTTATTTTAGAGCTCCTTGAAATACCGACAATAAAATCTGCCGAATGCGGAGCTGCGTCTTGAATATATAGCCAACATTGAGCCGTATAAGACTTATATTTATTCTCATATGACTGAACTTCTTGATTGTAGAACTTTAATATATTCGTACCGAATGCCTCACCATATTGAATCCCGCAATTCTCTGGCGAGCCATTAACCAGAGTAAGTTCTAGTGTTTTTGCTGGCATTGTATGTTCTCCTGTAACTACATGAAAACACAGTTTTTAAGGTAACCTGGCAATAGCTTAACAGAGCATGTCTTATTTGCAAGACTCTGCCGGCGGGAATGGCCTACCGCAGTAATGCTGTTTTGAGCGACTTTTATTTTTTATGATTTAAGTTTATGATAAGTAAACAAAGACAGATTTTGTAATTTACCGGGCCGTGGTGTAACGGTAGCACGAGACGTTTGGGACGTTTTAGTCCGAGTTCGAATCTCGGCGGCCCGACTGTGACCAATCAAATAAGTACTATTAAGTACTTATTTGATTAGTATAATTAGGATCGTCTAGATTCGAACTGGGAAGGGGTCGGGCATTGAGGCGTAAGGAGAATGCAAATTTATTTGCATTCGACCGCCGAAATCGCCGCAATGATATTGCGTAAGCAATCATGAGGACGTCGGGAGTTTCCCGTTTGAGGAAGTTGGAAACCGCTTGGTTTCCAGGAGAAATAATTTTGCTAGTCATGAGTTTACCGAAGGACGAGTCAAAATTATTTCGACGTGAGTATCTCGGCGGCCCGACACCTAAAGACAAAGGCCTTAGCCCTAGCGACTAAGGCCTTTGTCTTTAGGTCTTTGACGAGACGATTCAAACTGTCGGCGGGCATTGGAGGTTTCAATTTTTGATTTTTTCAGTTAATGTAACAAGGGTTTTAGAGGTAATTCTTATGAGCAATATCTGGCAAAAACTAAAAAAGGATTTAAGTCCAAAACCAATAATGATCTTGGCA
>CAYHQI010000088.1:0-2872 GCA_964358785.1 uncultured Candidatus Saccharibacteria bacterium | reverse complement strand
TTGTAGTAATACAAGAATATGTGACGAGAGGACCGGGATGAACAAACCTCTGGTCTACCAATTGTTTTGCCAAAAGCAGCGTTGGGTAGCTATGTTTGGTTCCGATAAGCGCTGAAAGCATATAAGCGCGAAACGGGCCCCAAGATTAGACTTCGAGTGTCCCCGACTCAGTAATTTTTCTAAGCGAAATTTATATATTTGAGGCGAGGCGAAGTGAAAATGATGAGGCATACCAAGCGGTATGTCGAAGAATTTTTATGAAGCCGTAGCTCAAATATAGAAATTGCAGCAGAAAGGATTATTGAGTCGGGGACACAAAGATTCGTGAGAGACTATCACGTTGATAGGGCGCAGGTGTAAGCACCGTAAGGTGTTCAGCCGAGCGCTACTAATAAGTCAAACATTTAGCACAGCTTATAGCTTTTATTTCAGATCCCCGCGCTTTCGCCACGAAGCCCGAAGATATAGGGCTTACCGTGGCTCAAGCCACAAGGGTTTGAACCAGTCTCTTCGTTAAAAGACTTGGATTATTGCTCACCATACTTCAGTATGGCTCGCAAAATCCTCACCTTTTGCCTCGAACTTGGTCAAACGCAGGGATCTTTACGAGAACATAGAATAAAAACTAGCAATTTGTTATCAGCGTAAAGGAGCTATACTGGCGTTGCTCCACCCGATCCCATTCCGAACTCGGAAGTGAAATACACCAAGGCCTATGATAGTATTGGGCTTAGCCTGATGCGAAAGTGGGTAGCTCCTCTACGCTGATTGCAAGAGTTTGTTTATTTTAATAAAACAAAAGACCCTTTGGGGTCTTTTGTTTTTAACTATTGGAGATTATAATTAAGCCATGGACGAATCTGTTCGCAGAAATAAAAAACTGATTATTGCCGTTATTTTCTTTTTGATTGTCGGCGGACTTGGATTTTTGATTTATCGTTCTGTCGTGCCGCCGGCACCGAAGCCGACGCCCAACCCCACCATTAATTTGTCGCCGTTACTGATTGTTTCTACCAAGTTATTTAACGTCCAAAACAACGACTATGACTTTTTGGCCAAAATATCCAATCCGAATACTGATTATGGTTCCGACAATGTTGAATACGAGCTGACTTTTTATAATGCCAGCGGCCAGCAAATTTCAAGCAAAATCGGCAGTTTTTATATTTTGCCGGGTCAGACTAAGTATGTGACTGATTTGCCGTTGAGATTTGAACAACCGGTTAGTCGTGCCGATTTTAAGATTAAAAGCGTTGACTGGGAAAAACTGGATCCGCTAGCCGCAAACGGCGTTTCTCTCTTGGTAAAAAACGCCTCGTTCGTCCAAGTTAATCAGCCCGGTGTTTTTGCCAGGGCCGGCGGGGAGATCTTTAACGGTTCCGACTTCGATCTTAACAAAGTTGATGTCATGGCCGTTTTACTGGATCAAGCGGGACTGCCTATAGCGGTGAGCAAAACCGAAATTCGCACCTTCTTGGCGCGTACAACAAGAGGATTCGAAGTGACTTGGTTCGCGCCTTTTGTCGGCCAAACCAACCGCGTTGATGCCGAGGCTACCACCAATGTCTTTGAGAACTCAAATTTCCTGCGCACCTATGGCGGTGGCGAGAAGTTTAAGCAACTCTACTAGTGGGTAGTTGGTAGTGAGTAGAAAAAACCGGCGGAGCCGGCTTTAAGTTCGGGTACTTATCCGGATATTTTGAATTATCCCAAGCCCGATCATCAGGGTTATCAGGTGACTACCTCCGTAGCTAAGAAAAGAGAAGGGGATGCCGGTAATCGGCAGGATTCCTAAGTTAAAGCCGGCATTGATGATGACGTGGGCAAAGATAATAGTAAGCAAGCCCAGTGAAAAGAGTTTGGCAAAGTTATTGTCGGTTCTGACGGCAATTGAGCCGATGCGGAGCATCAGCAATAAAAACAGGATGAGTAGCACAAGCACGCCGACAAAACCGAACTTGCGTGCAAAATTGGCCAAGGCAAAGTCATTGTATGGTTCTGGAACAAGCGTCCGTTGGGATGTTTTTTTATCAAAGGCGTTACCGAACCATCGACCGGAGCCGAAGGTAATTTTGGATTGTAGCGTGTTGTAACCGGTGCCCCTGGGGTCAAGATATGGATTGATGAAGGCAGTAATGCGAGTTTTTTGGTATGGTTTAAGTACTGTAAACCAGCCTATCGTAGCGATAACTACCACAGCCATAAAGATGATAAGCAAATGTTTTCGTTTGATTCCGGCAAAAAGCAACATGCCAAGCCATAGACAGAAGAAGACAATTACGGAACCGAGATCCGGTTGCAGTAAGGTAATGATTGCTGGCAAAAAAACATAAAAAGCCGAAGCTAGTATGTGGTGCGCTCGATAAATCTCAACATGTTTTTGGGAAAAATATTTAGCCAGGAGTATTAATATTGCCAATTTAGTGAATTCCGCAGGTTCAAATGTGAAATTGCCAAAAATAATCCAGGAACTTACTCCGCGGATTTCTCTGGAGGCCAGAGCAAAAAATAAGAGTACTAGCGCGAGTAGATATAAAATAATCGATGCCAATGAAAGGTTTTTTAAAATTCGGTAATCAAAAAATGAAACTGCCAGCATTGTCGCGATTCCGATGCCAAGGAATATCAGTTGGCGCTTGATGAAATCAGGCGATCTTGGCCCAATATCATAAAAACTGGTGATACCCATCCCGACTATAACGACCACTATTGCCACTAACCACCAATCCAGTTTTTTTAGATGAGAGACTATAGACATCACGGGTCACTATATCAAAAACGGGTGTTTTGGCATAGCGCCTAGTTGTCAGTCAACTCCCTCCGTTGTTCACAAGTCCAGCTTCCCAAGCTGGCAGCCCACCGAAAGGTGGGT
>CAYHQI010000087.1:0-3111 GCA_964358785.1 uncultured Candidatus Saccharibacteria bacterium | reverse complement strand
CCGTTGATCTCAAGTACGATATCATTCTCGCGTATACCAGCCTTATGGGCAGGAGAATCCTTTACGACTGCTTCAGTGCCAGGAATATGATCTTTGATAACCAGTGCGCCATAATCAACCGAAAGCTCGTATTTGTCTTTCAGAGCTTTGTTAAGCATTACGTAGCGCAAGCCGATAAACGGCCTGATGATACGGCCATGTTTAATGATGTCTTCGAGGTCAGCCTTAGCCCAATTGATAGGCAGCGAGAAGCCTATATTTTGCGCGCCGAAAATTATGGCAGTATTGATACCGATAACCTCACCATCCAGATTGATGAGGGGGCCGCCGGAGTTGCCCTGATTGATGGCAACATCGGTTTGTATAACATTGCGGAGATGCTCCATTTCGCCGCCTTGGCCCATAGAAGCCGATATCTTACGCCCCAGCCCTGAAATGATGCCCTTAGATACCGTATTGCTAAAAAGTCCAAGTGCGTTACCAATTGCAATAACTGTCTGGCCAAGTTGAATTCCGTTAGAATTACCCAGGTGAACTGTAGGCAAGCCCTTGGCATCAATTTTCAATACCGCCACATCATTTATGGGATCACGCGAGATTACTCTACCGTGATGCTCTTTTTCATCATCGGTAATTACGGTATATTCAGAATCTGGATCAAAGACAACATGCTTGTTAGTTAAAACGAGGCCGTCGGGATGGACGATAAAACCAGAACCGCCGCCGATCTTGACCTTATCGCCGCCATGAGCCCCGTCGAAGGGCCTAGCATGTGGATCGTGCGGGTGAGGCATCATGTCGTCTTGATCTTCACCATCGTGCATCGGCGTATCTTGACCAGGCATTCCGAATGGAGAAAACGGTCCAAAAAATGACATGCCAGGCATATGCTTCATCTTGGGCATGTTCTTGGAGATGACAATACTGACCACCGCCGGCAATACCTTTTTAACCGCTTCGATTGTTCGTTGCTCCATATTTTCCATTACCTCAAAGTATAGCATGATCAGAAAAAAACTATCAAGACAATTTTTCAATAGGCCAACTCTGCAAGTAGCCAAGGAGCTTCTGGGCAAGTTTTTGGTGTATAAAATTAACGAGGAAATAATCGCCGCCATGATTACTGAGACCGAGGCCTATATCGGGCCACGCGACCTGGCCTCACATGCTTCGCATGGTAAAACGCCAAGAACCGAAGTTATGTTTGGTCCGCCCGGGCATGCTTATATTTACCTAATCTATGGCATGTACCACTGTTTCAATATCGTAACCGAGCGTGATGGCTACCCTGCAGCGGTATTAATAAGAGGCGCTTGTCCCGTTAGAGGCAGATCGCCTCTTGGCGGTCGTAGTCGCGCCGAAGGCGTGGCGGCCTCTAATGGGATCAACGGGCCTGCCCGCCTAAATTTTTCGACTAACACCCTAGATGCTTCCGCCAAAGGCCTGTCGAAAAACTTAGGCGGGCCTGGTAAGCTTTGCCGTTATTTCCAGATAGACAAATCGCTCAATAACGAAGATCTGACTATGAGTAAAAAACTTTGGATAGAAGATCGCGGAATAAAAATTAAACCCGGACAAATTAAACGCGGAAAGCGTATTAGCATCGATTATGCGGGTCCCTACAAGCACAAACTCTGGCGTTTTTTTATAAAAAGTGCTACATAGTAAATAGTCTGGATGATAATTTAGCTGGAGGTTAAGATGCCCCTTGAAAAATTAGGTTTTGGCATAAATCTGTCCACTTTGGATAGCGGTTTAAATGTAATAACTAAGGCAGTGCCGGGCAACCTTGTTTGGGCAGGCCTTGTAGTAAGAGATGGCTCTGTTTATGATCCGCCAGGCGCCAACGGTCTCGCCCACTTAAGAGAACACTGCATTTTCGATGGAATCAAATCGGAAGCGGTCAGCGATCATTTACCATTAATCAGCGATCACAAAACAAACTGGATTGTTGAGGGTAAAGGAGCGACACTTAATGGCCTCAACTCTTATCAAAGTGTTACTTATGTGTTGGATTATCATAGGAAGCATTTACCTCTGATGCTCGATGTCCTCCTAAAGATTGTACTGTTGCCAAAGCTTTCAAAAGAGTCAGTTATCTATCAAAAAAATGTAGTTTGCGCGGAATTGGCAAGAGACAAAGAGAATCCGCTTTATGGCGAACAGCACTCTACTCATTTTGATACAATGCTGAGAGAAATGCTCTTTGACTCAAATCCTATAAAAAATAGGTTTGGTGGCAAAAGAGAAGAAGTAAAAACAATTGGTGCCGGCCTAGTTAGAAAAACATTTGCAGATTTTTATGCCCCTAATAATTTAGCACTGATTGTCGTTGGCCAATTTAAACATAGTACAATTGTCGACATTGTAAAAAAATTTGAAAGCACTTACGGCAAGTTATTGCCTGATAAACTTAAAAAACTACCGAGAGTAGAGGCTGAATCGCTTAAGGAAACGCGCATGAAAAAGCGGGTTAAAGTTTGGGAGAGTGATCATTTTGAGCATCTGGTCATAAATATGGGCTACAGGGCCCCTAATCTTTTTCATCGCGACATGGCGCCGCTTAGAATACTTAACGGCATTTTGGGTAGTTTTTCTTTCAGCCGCCTATACCATCACTTCCGAGAAACAAAAGGGCTCTCCTATTTTGCTGAATCAAGATATTTTAAAACCTCGATACACGGCGAGTTCGTTGTGCATGCTAATTTTCACCCCAAGGCCAGAGAGCAAACCACTGACATTATAGATCAGGCGCAAGAATTTATTGTAAAACAACTCATTGGTATTGCTAAGGGCGATATTTCTGAAGAGGAGTTCGAACATGTTAAAAAGTCCTTGTATGCATACGACCGCAGCTTTGGACTTGAAAGCCCTGAATACTTTCGCGATCTCTTAGTTAACGCATTTGAGGCAAATAATTTTACGGATGGAGTGTCCATTTCCGAAAGTATTCAAAGAGAGTTAGATGAAGTTTTAAAGGTTAAGAATTGTTCGCTAAAGAGATTCCTAGCTGCCATCAACCGGCAGATTGAACCCGAACGCTATGCGTTACTGATTAGCGGACCCCCGAATTGTTATCCGACATCCTAACCCCCCTCTTGCGGGGGTTTT
>CAYHQI010000086.1:0-3213 GCA_964358785.1 uncultured Candidatus Saccharibacteria bacterium | reverse complement strand
TTAGTAATCATGGGGTTCGCACCAAGCTTAATTTGGCTTGGGTTTTATATTAAAAAAGATTTTCATCCGGAGCCCAGATATCTCATCTCCAAAACTTTCTTCATGGGCATAATCATGGCGCCCTTGGCCATCATCGCTCAGTGGGTTTTTCGGGAAATCGCTCTTGGTCTTAAACCTGATTTCGACATTCAATCGTCCGTCATGTTTTTCTTGTGGGCCGCCTTTATTGAAGAGGCGGTTAAATTTTTAGTGATTAGTTTCGTTGTTCTCCACAACTCTGAATTCGACGAACCGCTGGATGCCATGATCTATATGATTTCGGCGGCAATGGGATTCGCTGCCGTTGAAAACATCCTTGTCCTCTTCCAGGCGATATCCAATGGCACTGAAGCGGCAATCCAAATCTGGCTTTTGCGATTCGTCGGCGCAACACTGCTTCATGCAGTTGCTTCGGCGACTGTCGGCTACTTCCTCGCTTTATCGTGGTTCTACAACCACCACAGCGGCAAACTAATTACTATCGGCTTGGGTGTCGCGACGATTATGCACTTAATTTTCAACGTCATACTTTTGAGTAGCAACGGCAAACCGGAGGGCTTTGTATACTCAACAATATTTTTGATATTTATGGCCGGAATAGTCGCGTCGTTATTCGCAAAACTCAAAAAACGCGAGCTGGCTGATGCTAATCTTGCATAAGTTGATAATTTTCTCTTGATATTAAACTAGAAATGATATAATGAATACTCCTCGCGGCAAGCCGCGAGGTATCAATAGGCGGCTTCGCCTCTTAATACCGCCGCAAAGCGGCGGGGTATTCCTCCTTTTAGCTTCGCTGCGCCACCGCTAAAGCTTTAGCGACACGCGGTCGGACAAAATGTAAATAAGAATTTACATTTTGTTCCTCGCTCGCTAAAATAAAGACGTGCCTGATTTTTTTGAAGAACAATTCGGGGAAAACCTGGGTCAATCTGACAGTGAAGCTCTCGGCCATATACCTACGGGCGAGGCCAGCCTTACCGCAAGCAAGAGTCTAAGCAAGGCCAAGCAAGCGGACGAAGAAGGCCAACTGACAGTTGATGTTTACCAGACAGACGATGAAATTATCATCAAATCAACAATCGCTGGCGTAACAGCCAACGACATTGATGTGTCTATTACCAATGAGATGGTCACCATAAAGGGCAGTCGCGACCATGGCGAAAAAATAAAAGCATCTGATTATTACTATCAGGAACTTTACTGGGGCTCATTCTCACGCTCAATAATACTGCCGGAAGAGATAGACGCTGACAATGCCAAGGCTTCAATGAAAAATGGTATTTTAACCTTGCGCTTACCGAAGCTAGCCAAGAGCAGAATTAAAAAAGTGAGGATATCGTCTTAGTTTTAGGTGCCCGATTCATCTAGCATCGGACATTACTACCGCCCGGCTTACTAGTCGGGCGTTATTAGTTTCAGCGGTTTTTAATTGAGATCGTGATATACTTATTTTTGTGAGATCACAAATTGTGAAGCCGGCAACAGCAAAGATTGCAATTTCTATATGCGCCCTTGGCCTGATTTTTGTATTAGGCCAAATTGTTTATTACAACAAAAAATTTGCCTCTACAGGCAAGGATCATCGAATTGTTTTAGATGGCCGGTTAACAGCCAATTTAAACGTTGCGATGGGCTACAAGCTGGTGCTTAGAACAGATGCTAAGGATGTTATAGTCCAACCGGCAGAAGTAAGAATATGGATAGAAGACTACGCGCGCGACTATACCGGTCAGAAGGAACTGCGTGTAAATCCAGAAAAAGTTTCGTTATTTATTCAAAAAGTTTCAGAAACAATGAATGTGCCCGCTACGAATGCCCGACTAACAATAACTGATGGTAAAGTCAGTGAGTTTACGCCGTCTAAGAACGGTCAGAAGCTAAACATTCCCGCAACAGTTACGAATATTACAGCAGGCTTGGTCAGGATCAACCAGAGTTCCGAGCAAACCGCTATCATAAATTTGTCCGTGGACAAGATAGAAGCAGAGGTTACTTTGGACAAGGTAAACAAGCTGGGCATCAATGAACTACTGGCTCGCGGCGAATCAGACTTCAGCGGCTCGCCAAAATTCAGAACTCAAAATATAAATATCGGCTCCCGCAAATTCAACGGCATCATACTGGCGCCAGAAGAAAATTTTTCTTTCAATCAGCTCCTTGGTGAGGTTACTGCCTCAACAGGCTTTGTCCCGGAGTTAGTTATAAAAAGTGGCAAATTAATACCTGAATATGGCGGCGGCCTCTGCCAGGTGTCAACCACGCTGTTCCGCGCGGCGGTGGAGGCAGGCCTGCCGATACTCGAACGCCGTCCACACTCATTGCCAGTTCGTTATTACAACCCGCAAGGCTTCGATGCCACAATATATCCGGGCGTTGTTGATTTGAAATTTAAAAATGATACGCTGGCATATATTTTAATCCAGTCAAAAATAGTTGGTTCAAAGCTCTACTTTGAAATCTACGGCACTAGGGACGGCCGGCAAGTTACCATAGACGGCCCGCGACAATACGATATTCAAAAAAATGGCGCGCTAAAAGCAGAACTCATACGAACTGTTGTCTACCCCGATGGTCAAGAAAAAAAAGACATCTTCAGGTCTTCCTATAAATCCCCCTCTCTTTTCCCCATCGTCCGTAATCCGTTAGAATAAAAAGCTCCCTCGACCAAATGCTTGTTATCTTATTGTACATATATTCAGTAAGACAACAGTTGGTTTTAGACTTTTTTATACTCCGCTATGTTCCACTTGCGACGCCAGGCATGATCGTCCTCTACGTCGTCGCTCTTTAGGATAGTCACGAATTTTTCTATTTCATAAAATTTGCGTAAAACATATATCTGTTCATCGCACTCGAAAGGACAGATCCAGACACTTTTTTGAATCATAACAAAACCGAGCTGATTTAATTTTTCAGCAAATGCTCTGCGTGCTTGGTTCTTACTCACCGGCACATCAAAAATTACTATACGCCACCTGCCATCCCAGGGTTTGGCTTTATCTAATTTTATTCCATCGATTGCGCAAGATTTAATAATGCTTTCTCCCAACTTAGTGATTTGGACTTTTAATTGGCCGTCCGGGGTTTCGCCAAGTATTTTTACGAAGCCTCTTTTGTCTAGATGTCTAACGGAATGATAAACGCTACGCCAGTTTTTCTTTTGGTAATTCC
>CAYHQI010000085.1:0-3214 GCA_964358785.1 uncultured Candidatus Saccharibacteria bacterium | reverse complement strand
TGCAGCGCCACGGAGCGGTTGAAATGAACTGCTTCATTTCAACCCTCAATTTTAGCGAAGTCATGTGATTTGTAATCAAATCACAGTTGAGCGTTAAAAAATTGGGTAGAACTTGTTCGATTCCTATGGTCTTGCCATAGACAGACCTACAATCGTCCAGCGGGCGATGGTAAGTCTGTTTCGTGCAGCGCCACGGAGAATCGAACTCCGATTGACGGCTTGAAAAGCCGCTGTCCTAACCGTTAGACGATGGCGCCATCTAAATTTTGATTTTAAATCAAAAATTGAAAAATATCAACCAAAATGATAGATTTCCTGCATGCTAATTCTAGGAATAGAAACTTCATGCGATGAAACCGCCGCCTCATTGCTTGAAGTCAAAAATAACAAAATAAGAGTTTTATCGAATATAATATCGTCCCAAGTGAAACTGCATGCAAAATACGGTGGGGTCGTTCCCTCTTTGGCCGCTCGCGAGCATGTTAAAAATTTACCCAAAGTTATTAAACTGGCCCTACTCACCACTCACTACAAACTACAAACTATTGACTTAATCGCTGTCACCTGTGGCCCCGGCTTAGTTTCCTCTCTGCTTGTCGGCACAGCATTCGCCAAGACCCTCGCCTGGAAACATAATAAACCGATTATTGGAGTTAATCATCTTGAAGGACATGTTGCCTCTAACTGGTTGAAACCAGTTAGAGAATTTTCAATTTTAAATTTTAAATTTTCAAAAAAAAATCAAAACTCAGGGCTCAAAGCTCAAAATGATATTTTCCCCGCTCTTTGCCTAATCGTTTCCGGTGGCCATACCGAATTGGTTCTGATGACTGGCATCGGTAAGTACACAATAATCGGCCAGACATTAGATGATGCGGCCGGAGAAGCATTTGATAAGATAGCGCGCATACTCAAATTGGGTTACCCGGGCGGTCCAGCAATCGCGGCCGAAGCTGAGCAACTTTCAACTTTCAACTTTCAACTTTCAACTAAACTGCCTCGACCGATGCTCCACTCCAAAAACCTAGACTTTAGTTTTTCTGGTCTAAAAACAGCCGTCCTTTATCTGGCCCGCGACCTAACCAAAATTCATCCATTATCCAAAATTAAAACCGCTATCGCGGTCGAAGCCCAACAAGCAATTGTTGATGTCCTCGTATCTAAAACAATGACTGCCGCCAAGAAGTATAAAGCTAAATCAATAATGCTCTCCGGTGGCGTCTCGGCAAGCAAGTTGCTCCGGTCAGAACTGGAAAATGCTGCTGCTTCACACAAAACTAATTTCTTTAAACCAGAAATGGAATATACTACCGACAATGCGGCAATGATCGCGCTGGCTGGATATTTTGGTTATTTGACAATTAAAAAAACCGAGCCGTTAAACTGGCGCTCGGTTCGGGTCGATGCTAATTTAGATTTTAACCAAAATGAACCCCTCCCCGCTGCAAGCAGCGGGGTATCAGGGTGGGCCCCGTTACAAGATGTGTCGGCTCCGCCGACTCAATCTCATTGCGTCCTACATCCTCGCGGCAAGCCGCGAGGTATTACGGACGTGTGTAATAAAAGTAAATTAGACCGATAATGGCAACTATAAACGCACCCAGTAAAAAGTTTTGCAATGATGTTTTTCGATGTTTTACTGCAAGCGGACTGTTATTTTTTACAAAAACAGTATAGCCATCGCCAGATGCAACGGTTGTAAAACCGTCTATTTTTATCCTACTTCTTTTTCCGGGACAAAGCTTTTTCTCTCGCCTGTAAACTTCTTTATCTTTTATCGGCATAATTGTGCACCGCCCTCGTGAGGTTTCTTCGGCCTCTGGACAATCGTAATGCACAAAAAATAACGAGCCGTCTCGGAGATAATCATGAGGCTGGTCAACTACTACTGAATAACACTCCTTGCACTCTAAAACATAAAAGTTGGCGTGGCCAAAAAATTTCGGCATCGTGAAAGCACCCAAATACACAGGTTTTCTGGGGGGCTCCCTTAAAACTTGCGGACTAACATAAATATCTTCCATAGAAGCTACAAAAGTGCACTTGCTACATTCGTGGTCCATTCTAAAATCCTCATTTTTAATATACAATAAATTTAGACAAAAATTATACTTATTTTGTAATTATGTCAAGAGAATTCCTCGACAGGCTCGGGTCAAGCTTACCCAAAACCTACAACCCCAAAGAAACCGAAGATAAAATCTACAAGCTCTGGCTGGAGTCCGGTTTTTTTGCGCCAGAGGCGCATCGGCCTCGGGCTGACAATCCCAACAAAGATAAAAAATTTGTCACCTGCATCGCCCCGCCTAACATAACTGGCGAATTGCATATGGGCCATGCGCTGGAACTTACACTCCAAGACATCATCGTTCGCATGAAAAGAATGCAGGGATACAAAACCCTTTGGCTTCCGGGAACTGATCACGCCGGCATCGCCGCTCAAAACGTCGTTGAAAAACAGTTAGTCAAAGAAGGAACTAGCCGACATGAACTTGGTCGTGAAAAATTCATTGAAAAAATGTGGCAATGGCGTGAAAAATACGGCAACGCAATTCTTGAACAAATAAAAAAACTAGGATTATCCGTAGATTGGACCCGTACCAAATTCACCATGGATCCTGATTATCAAGAAGCGGTTAAAACGGTTTTTTTGCATTATCACGAAAAGGGTTGGATTTATAAAGGCATTCGCGTAATCAACTGGTGCGTTCGTTGCGCCACCTCAATTTCCGACTTAGAGGTTAACTACATCCCCGAAAAAGGTAAATTATATTTCATAAAATACGGCCCATTCACTCTGGCTACCACGCGACCGGAAACCAAGCTCGGCGATACCGCACTGGCCGTTCATTCTGACGATGCTCGATACAAAGAATATATCGGCAAAGAATTGGAAATCGAATCGGCAGACAACTCGGTTCCGGCAGACCAACCGCCGACATCCAAAAAAATTAAAATCTTGGTAGTCGCCGACGAAGCCGTGGACAAGGAATTTGGCACCGGCATAATCAAGGTAACGCCGGCTCACGATATTACTGATGCCGAGATTGGCCAGCGTCATAATTTGCCATCAATAAAAATAATAGACGAACGCGGTAGGATGAACGAGAACTCGGGTATCCGCTATCAAGGCCTGAAAACCGCGGAAGCGCGCGAACAAATAGTCAAAGACCTCACAGCTATCGGTCTGATCGAAAAAATAGAAGACTATGAG
>CAYHQI010000084.1:0-3241 GCA_964358785.1 uncultured Candidatus Saccharibacteria bacterium | reverse complement strand
CTCATGCCGATTATACGGGCAAGAGTTCTAACTGCCTTAGCCGTTGAACCGGCTCGGCCGATCAATAGACCCATATCTTCCGGGTCGACCTTGACTTCAATTAAGACACCCATC
Source organism: uncultured Candidatus Saccharibacteria bacterium (assembly GCA_964358785.1). GTDB lineage: Bacteria > Patescibacteriota > Minisyncoccia > 2-02-FULL-40-12 > IGHO2-01-FULL-4-A > 2-01-FULL-44-17. The sequence goes on along the minus strand of CAYHQI010000084.1, from coordinate 3,127 downwards.
TCATCGACTTGCCGCGTAACCTCTACATTCTCGGGCTTGTTGACCAATTGTTTGACAATGTATTCAACAAAATCCCTATCTGGATAATTTGCCATTTTTCAAAACAGATAAAAGAATTTCGCCTTTTAAGCCAGAGGCTTACCAGATCGAGCATCCTTTTCTGCCGTTAGCTGACCTCGACAAGTCAGTTTTAGTATACCACTAATTCTAGCAACAATAATTCCATTTGTCAATACCCAGCCTTAACTAGTGGCCGGAGCTTCTACGGATGTTTCTGTCGGAGCGGGCGCTGGCTCTTCCACCCGGACTTCTTCTTTTGTTTCTTCTTTAGCCTCGGTTTGTGCTTCGACTTTGACTTCAATAGGTGTTTGCGCTTGAGCGGTAGTTTCACCTGCCTGCGCAGGCAGGCCGCCTTTTTTCTTCTCCGACGTTTCAGTCGGAGTCCCGACCTCTTTGCGTCGGGATTTAGCCTTCCAGGTCTGCACCTTGTCGCCCTCAATAATCCCTCTGCTTATGAGTAAGTTATTGGCCGTTTCAGATAAATGGGCACCCTGGGATATCCAATGTTTTACCTTCTCGCCATCAACCGTCATCTTGTTTTTATGCGGATCATACGAACCCAAAAGTTCAAGGTATTTACCTTGCGGCTTAACCGTATGTTCGGTGACCACGACTTTGAAGTAGGCCTGTCCCCGCTTACCTGTGCGTTGTAGCCTTATTTTTAGCATTGGTAGTAGGTTAGCATATTTTTTAATTTACGCAAATATTTGACGATATTTGAGGGGGGGGGCTATAATGAAAATGGTCGATAAGCGCAGCGTTTTAATAATAATTTTTATTATAAAAAATATGTCAATATTTGAAAGGGCACTTTTGAGGGCCAAAGGATATTCAAAGGAAGATGTACAAAGAAATGAAAGAGGTAAGGTTAAAATCGCGGCTCTAGAAAATGAAGTAAGAAGGCTTGAAGGAGCCGTCAGTATGAATAAGGGTCACGAAGGCACACGTGAGAGCATAGATGTTCAAAACCAACTCAACAAAGTTAAAGAGGAGTTAAGGCAAACTAGGGATTTGAATAAGTCATTTAATCTCGACATATAACGAGTAAAGAGAGAATTTTCTTTGGTAAACTAAAAATCCGCTTAGCGGATTTTTAGTTAGTGGTCTTAGTTTTGAAAATTAGAGCCCAATCCCTGTCTAAGAAATCATTCATGGCAGGATTTGGTAACAAATAAGGCGAGCGAGCAGCGGGAAACCGAGACCGCACCCAGCCGTAGTTTGCTACCGCAAACTACGGCTGGGGAGGAAAGCTCGGAGGGACCCGCGTGGCGAGCGAGTTATATTTGTCAAAGCCGAATGTTGATTTCGTGACAGGGGTTGGGCGACGCTACCACCCCCTATTTTTCAACGCGTTCTCTGCTGCTGCTTGCTGGGCATCCTGTTTGGATGGCCCGGCACCTTCGCCGATTAATTCTTTTTCCAAATAAACTCCTATTTGGAAGTGCTTGGCATGGTCCGGTCCCCATTCCTTAGTGACTTCATAAGTCGGAGTAATGCCGGCAAGGTCCTGTGCTTTCTCTTGAAATAAACTCTTGTAATCTTTGTATGACCCGCTTTCCAGGACTTCTTTTAATTCTGTCAAAACAAATTTTTTAATAAAACCATCAGCCGACTCATATCCCCGGTCAAGATAAACCGCTCCGATAACAGCTTCAATGGCGTTAGCCAGTATATATTGACGCGCTCGGCCAGTGTCGCGAGCTTCACCTCGCGAAAGCAGTATGTAGTTGTTCAGATCGAATTTGCTTGAAACTTTAGCCAGCATTACAGAGTTGACCAATGCCGCTCGCCAGTTAGTCAAATCACCTTCGGGGTTAGGGTAGTTATTATAAAGATATTCCGTTACTACCAATTCTAAAACTGCGTCTCCCAAGAATTCCAGACGTTCGTTATGGTCGAGATGCCATTTAGTGTTTTCGTTTATATAAGAGCGGTGAGTTAGCGCTTGAAGCAGGAGGTCGTGGTTATTGAATTTGACTCCAATTTTGTCCTCAAGCTCTTGAAGTTTTTCGAGATCCATCAAAGTAAATTTTCAATTTTCAATTTCCAATTTACAATCAATATCCAATGACCTAATTTCCTAAAACCTTTGAAAATTAAAACATTGAAAATTCAATGAAAATTGAGAATTGAGAACTGAAAATTATTAATTTATTAATTTTCTGGCACAGTTTCAGTTTGCTCTTCTGCTTTGTCCTTGTCGCTAGTTTCTAAGTTCTGGTCTGATTCTTTCTTGGGTGGCGCATCATCCTTGCCGGGCTCCCCTATCTCACGATAAATCGTACCCAGTACGCCATTAACGAATTTACCCGAAGCATCTCCACCGAAACTCTTGGCTAACTCTATGGCTTCATTAATGGCAACTTTCGGCGGGACCTCATCGCGTTTGCCAAAAAGCAATTCATAAATGCCCAGGCGCAGTACCGACCTGTCCACCATTGCAATTTGATTGATGGGCCATTGTGGCGCGGCCTTCTCAATGATCTTGTCTATTTGCTCAATCTTTTCTAATGCTCCATTGACTAGGCTTTTGATAAAATCAGTTTCTTCAAGCCCTGGCGCAAACTCCTGAATATTATGTTCTATAATTTCTGGAAGCATCTCATTCCGCTTACCTTTAAAATCCCACTCATAGAGCGATTGCATGGCGACGGAACGAGATAGATGCCTAGAAGCCAACTTGGTAGTTGGTAGTTGGTAGTTGGTAGTTGGTAGTTTAAAATCTACTCACTACTCACTACTCACTACTCACTTTTTTTGCTTCTCTTTTCTTTTTAATTCTCTTGCTAAAACGTTGATTACTTCTTTGCCATTATAAAACCCACAAGATTTACAGACCCGGTGCGGCATTTTTGGTTTATGGCAATGAGAACATGAAGGCAGGCCCGTCTTTTGGAGGGCTAGATGACTGCGTCGTCGGCCTTTTTGGCCGCGAGTAGAATGTGCGCGCGGGACTCCCATTGGTGATTAGTTTGGCATAATTTACAAAAAATTACAAATTGCGCTCGCTATGCCAATTTTTATCAGGTGTCCTCGCAGTACAAATAATATATCAATTTTCTCATTT
>CAYHQI010000083.1:0-3287 GCA_964358785.1 uncultured Candidatus Saccharibacteria bacterium | reverse complement strand
TTACACCACAACACCGTGCCCGCTCGGCTTCGACAGAACTCTCGAAATGACAAGGGGCTCGCTATACAATTTTAAGAGAGTGACCCTCTACTATGTATAAATTTTACGCCAAAACTCTCATTTGGGAAAGTAGCCGTAAAAATAAAAACCGCTTCGGGAAGCGGTGGCATTTTAGAGTTGCCGAAAATTATTGATTTAATTCATCCCAAACTACTTTTAAACCACAACCAACACACTGGCCGGTACGCGCTGCGACATACCTACCAAGGTTTCTACCAAAATACTTTTCTCGGTTTTCTTGGTCTTTGGACGGCTCGATTTTTTGCAAACAACATGGGCACATATTCTTAGCTAACGCACTGCTAGTTTCACCACAAATAGTACATTGTAAGACAAGACCTAAATCCTTATCGGGTATATGACACGCGTGGCTTACTTGGAAAATGCCCTCAATATTCGATTGATATAAAATAACTCCAAGATACAATTGAAAATTGTGCTGACAACTCTTGCGAATCGTTACAATCTCCGCCTTGAGCTGTTCAACAATACTATCTGGACTGGGAACGAAATTAGCTGTAATACGTAAAAATTCAGGCATTTCAGTTATCGTCACGGTCATAACCCACCACCTCATTAATCATAAGAGCTAGTTAGACATTATCAGGAATATCAAAATTGTCAAAACAACGGCGGGAGTTTGGAGTCAACAAGGAATATAATTAGCCCAACGATTGCCCCTATCGCGCTGATCATCCAGAAACGCATTGTGACTTGCGTCTCGGGCCAGCCCTTGGCTTCGAAGTGGTGATGTATGGGTGTGGAGAGGAAAATCTTTTTACCGCGAAACCTTTTGGAAGCAACCTGCAAAATGACAGAACCGGACTCGATTATGAAAATGACACCGATGGGAATTAAAAGAAATGGCGTATTGGTCAGCATGGCAATTATGCCCAAGACAACGCCCAAAGACATTGAGCCGGTATCGCCCATAAAAAATCTGGCCGGATAAATGTTAAACCACAAAAATGCAACTAGCGCGCCGATAATAGCCGCAATAAAAGTGACCAAATCCATCCTGCCCTGGTCGAAGGCTATCGCCCCATAAGCAACAAACATTGTAAGGAAAACTCCGCCCGCCAAACCGTCCAAACCATCGGTTTCATTCGCTGAAAAAGAACTGGCGACAATTATAAAAATAAAGAAAGGAATGTACCACCAGCCAACCGTAAAGTCACCAAGAAAAGGCACATTTATTGAATTAAAATCCAGCTTGGAATAAAACCACCAAGCTCCTCCAGCTGCGACGATCGTATAAAGGGCTAACCGGTCGCGCATCCTTAAGCCGCCCCCTCGCGGTCCCTTGCGTAGAACTCCCAGCAAGTCATCTAGCAATCCGAAAAGCGCCGCGACGATTAACGCCCCTAACGGCAACCACGTTTGACCGCGGGAAAAGAAATTAACCTTAGACCAAAAGCCGTCAATACTTTTAGAAAGATACCAGAAAAAAAGCGTCATGATGACGACGGTCAGCCAGATAATTACTCCGCCCATTGTCGGCGTGCCCTCTTTTTTTTTGTGCAGCTCATAAAAAATTGGCGCGCCCTCGCTAGCCCGCAATTGTTTGCCGAGCTTATATCTGTACAGTATCCGGTTCCAGATCGGCGTCAAAGCTATCGCAACAAAAAAACCCAGTGCCGCCACCGTGAAGATACGAACTACATTAAAGACGGTAAATACGCTATCCGTAAAAGTGGTTAGTTCATCAAGTTTTTCAAGTTCATCAAGTTTAAAACTTTATGAACTTTATAAACTTTATAAACTTTTAACTTACTTCCAACTGTATGCTTTTTTGCCCCACTCTATTAATTTCCTGGTCTCACCGAAACGATCGCTTGAACCAAGCACTACGCTGATTAGCCGCTCTCCGCCAGTATCAATGCCTACCTCTAGCACCATGGTTCCTAGCGCGCTATCTGTATGTCCGGTCTTGCCCACGATTATGCCAGTAATCTGGCCAAGCAACTGATTAGTATTAATCAAATGATGGCTAATCCTGCCATCCACGGAAGTCACATCAGCCACCCGTGTTGTAAGTAACTCTGAAATTAAATCGTAACCGGCTGCGTAACTAACTAATTTTATCAAATCTGCAGCAGTTGAAAAGGCGTCTTGGTCATCCAGCCCAGCCGGGTCAGAAAAATGCGTATTGGTCATGCCTAACTGTCGGGCTTTTTCGTTCATTTTTGCTTCCAAGTCTATTCCTTGACTCTGCGCTTGAGTGGCAAAAGTCAAGGCGGCATCGTTGGACGACTTGATGAGCATTATTTTAAAAAGATCAGCACCCTTTAGTCGTTCGCCACGATAGAGGTCGGCTCCAAAGCCGTCAACATTTACATTCTCCGCCGGCACAGTGTATATATCATCGAGATTGAAATTGTCCATCACCACTATCGCCGTCATAAGCTTAGTAACCGAGGCAATCGGCAATCTTTTATTTACATTGTGAGCATATAAAAATCGGCCGGAATTAACATCATATAGAACCGCCGCCCTCGCCTCAATTACCGGCTCCAGAATGTTAAAGTCTCTAACCGGTGAATAGTTTGTTTCGGCTACCGGCAGTAAAAATGCCTGCCCACCTAAATTTTCGGACTCGCGTTGTGAAATTGTGCCTTCGGCACCAGTCCGAAAACTTAGGCGGGCCTGCCCGCCACTTAGTGGCTCAGCCACTAAGTTCGCAGTTTGTACATTAACTGGATATCCAAAAATAAAAAAAGCCGCCCCGCTTATCAACCCTCCCAAAACAATTGTTATTAAAATTACGTTTAATCTCATTCAGTTAGCCATTTCTAAAATAGCTTCAAGGGCACTAGGCAGTTCGGTTACGCCATCGCTTTCGCTAAAATGACCCTTATTATGCTCGACTATAATTGACGCGTTTAATTTTTCTTCAAATAACTTTTTGTTCTCTTCATATGGCACAACCGGATCGTCTGCGCTCAATATCAGTACAAAGTTATCGCTCGCCGATTTAATTTTCGTGAAATCTATCGGGGTCTCAATCCACGGCTTACCGATAACTTTTTCTTCCTCGGTTTCCAGATCGCTCAAAACAAACCAGCCAGCAACTAATACAACTCCGCCAATTTTTTTACCCACAGATAAATTTTCTAGATATCTCAGGATTGTCTGACAGCCTATGCTATGCCCTATAAAATACGTCTGTTCGTCAGGTTCGCCAACTAGCTTGGCAAGATGCGGCACCCAAACTTCAATCTTTGGCG
>CAYHQI010000082.1:0-3294 GCA_964358785.1 uncultured Candidatus Saccharibacteria bacterium | reverse complement strand
AAAAGGATTAGATGTTGCCGTTGGTTCCGGTTTTAGCTTAGTCTCCTTTTTAATGGGCGGTGCCCGTATGGTTGGGATAGATATTACCCCGTTTGCCGTAAAACCCACAAAAAGAAACTTAGAAATACGCGGGCTACAGACAAAAGTTTTGCAAATGGATGCTCAAAAAATGTCTTTCAGCGACGAAGCATTTGATTTTGTAAACGCATGGGGATGTTTGATGCATATGCCAGATACGGGGAAGGCGATCTCGGAAATATACAGGGTATTAAAACCAGAAGGTAAGGCCCTTGCATATATGTACAATAAGAATTCATGGCCATTTTGGTTTAATATTATTTTTTTACGCGGAATAATATTACTAGGTCTTATGCGCTTTCGGGGTGATATCACAAAACTTACGAGTCGTTATTCCGATGGCTATTCCCGCGGAGGTAATCCCATGACAAAATTTTACTCTCCCAAAGAAGCGGAAAAAATGTTTTTAACCATCGGGTTTAAAAATATTCGCGTATTCCCATGGAATTTACCGGACGAGCCAAACCACTGGCCGCTTCGAAGTTTCCCGATTTTTAAATACTTACCAAAAACTGTAAAAAGATTTATGTCGAAAAGATTTGGTTATGGCCTTATTATTCAGGCAGAAAAATAAATAAAAACAGTGAAAAATTCAACAATCTTTTTTAGAGAAAAAGTAAAGAAAATTTTTACCGAGAAAAAAATAATTGTTGATATTGGCGGAGGCTTACGTGTCTCAAAAAAACAAGGCAATCGATACGACAAGCAACAGGATTGGATAACACCTATGCTGTCTGTGGTTGAATATAAAATTATGGACCTAGTTTCCACTTATTCTCCCGATGTTGTGGGCGATATTCACAAAATGCCGTTTCAGGACAATTCTCTTGATGCCATCATCTGCCTCTCTGTACTTGAGCACGTGGAAAATCCGATACTTGCGGCTAAAGAAATGCATCGAACACTTAAACCCGAATGGTATTCCATCGTATATGTTCCGTTTCTCTATTATTATCATGCCGAGAAAGGGTATTACGGGGATTTTTGGCGGTTCACGGAAGATTCCATCAGATATATTTTTAGAGACTTTTCTGATATACAGATAACTAAGGCTCGCGGGGCAATAGAAACCTGGATTAAGTTAAGTCCATTGGGGCGCTTTAATCTATTTTTATCGCTTGCGCGTTTTCTCGATTGGCTTACTCGGAGGTCTGGCAGTTGCCAAACCAGCGGTTTTTATGTTTTCCTGATAAAATAAATATGAAAATTGTTTACGTAGCCAACAGCAGAATTCCGACTGAAAAAGCGCATGGCATTCAGATTATGAAAATGTGCGAGGCTTTTGCAAAATTAGGGCACGAGGTGAACCTTGTTATTCCTAGGCGTTTTAATCCGATTGTCAACGACACATTTGAGTACTACAAAGTCAAACGGATTTTTAAAGTGACAAAACTGCCGGTGATTGATATGGTGCCGCTAGGGCGGTTCGGTTTTATAATTGAGCTGATTTCTTTTTCAATCAGCGCGTTTGCGTATGTTTTATTAAAACCGAAAGACAGTATCGTTTATTCTCGAGACGAACTACCGCTTCTTTTAATCAGTTTTTTCAGAAAAAATATTTTTTGGGAAACGCATGTTGGCAGATTACACGCTGTGGCGAAAAGCGTGGCAAGACGCGCAAAAGGCATCGTGGTAATAAGTAATGGTCTAAAAAATCTATATCTGAAATCCGGCATCCCCGATGATAAAATCATAGTAGCTCCGGATGGGGTTGATTTTTTACAGTTTGCCGTGCCCAACTCAAAAGAAGAAGCGCGAATAAAACTCTGGCTTCCTCAAGATAAAAATATTATTATGTATACTGGTCATCTTTACGACTGGAAAGGGGCGCGGGTTCTGGCGGAAGCAGCCCGGCTTTTAACTGACAAAGAACTCGTAGTTTTTGTCGGTGGCACAGAAAGAGATATAAAAAGTTTCCGGGAGAAGACTCGTAACATTAAAAATATTCTTGTGCTCGGTAAAAAGCCACATGCGGATATCCCTTTTTATCTCAAAGCCGCCGACATTCTGGTTCTGCCTAATTCCGGGAAAAACGAAATCTCGGCGAAATACACCTCGCCCATGAAACTTTTTGAATATATGGCAAGCGGGATGCTAATTGTCGCGTCCGATTTACCGAGTATCAGAGAAATTTTGGACAACGAAACGGCCCATTTTTTCAGAGCAGACGATTCTGGTGATCTTGCCAAAACCTTAAAGTCATCGCTTCAGGATAAAGGAGGTGGAGAGAAATCCAGCCATGCTCTTGATTTAGTAAAGTCGTACAGCTGGGATAACCGCGCCAAATTAATTCTTTCTTTTTTAAATCTTTCCGGACTTAATAAAATAAACAGCCGTTGATTTATTCTGAGTGTAAAGACCCTTAAACGCTTCCACAAAAAAATTAAGATGATGTCTTAATGATGACGATCTGGCAAATCTTCTAAACATAATTGTCGGTTGAATTGCCGTGAGGCCAACTTTCTTTCCAAGTTGGATTAATAATTCATGGTTGAAGCAGTTTATGTGTTCTAATGGGTAGACAATGTCAATAATATCTCTTGAAATTTTTATTTGCCGCTCTGCTTTATTGCCGTTTGGAACGGCAATGTACAGAACGCCCGTATCCTCAAGGTGTTCAACCAGTTTTTTTAGATGCCGTACGGGGTCGGTTATATGTTCAAAGACCTGGTCGGCATGTATATAGTCAAATTTTTTTCCATCTAATTTGTCAAACGAATCAACGAAAGCAATGCAATTATTTTTAGCGTAATCTTGTCTTTCTCTTGAGATTTCAAAACCGACAACTTCATATCCGTGGGCCTTTGCCATCTGGAGAAAATATCCCCACCCCATTCCATAATCCAGAACTTTTGTTTCTGCCGGGGATTTTCCCACTAAAATTCCAGCCTTTTCGGCAAGAACGGCATTATGCATGTAGTATGTAAGAAGAGCCTTCTTCTTTTTGTTCAAACTCTGATTTATGCGGCTCTCCTCGTATGTATAAAGCTCTTTTGCTAAAAGACCGCTTGGAACATATGGCTGGAAAATGAAGCCGCACGATTTACATTTTCTTACTTCATATACTGCTTCTGAAAATTGCTTTTCGGTAATTTTTCCACGATAGCGGTTAATTGAAAGACTTAACAACGGTTCTTCTGTGAACGACTTAGATAGAAGTATGTAAAATTCTCTTGACCCGCAAAGCTCGCATAATTCCCGATAATCAAGATGAAG
>CAYHQI010000081.1:255-3341 GCA_964358785.1 uncultured Candidatus Saccharibacteria bacterium | reverse complement strand
GCTCCAAGCACACTCCCCCGCTCCAATTCCTGCCTGACAACCTTAATTGAACTATGTCGTATTCGAGGTTCCAATGAAGCAAAGTTTATATAGTATGGCGTGTGGATATAAAAAGTCTCAATTTCACATTCTTTCATTTGTAATTTAAAATTTTTAATTAACTCTGGCGTTAATTCCGGCGCCGGTCCACCCTGCGGTGAGCGTGTGAAACATTGAAATGTTTCACAACCTAAATCATTGGCGCGTTTAGGTGCCAGTATTATTCCTCCGGCGATTGATACATGAGCTCCTATATTAGACATAAAACAAAAACAAATACCCCGCTTATGGGGTATTATAGCTCATTTTTTTAGTTTATTACCATTTTTACCATTCTGTTTTTTACCATTGCCCGCTCTACCAGAGCTTGCGCGAGGCGAGCCGTTTTTGCTATTTTTATCTTTACCATTACTTTCTTCATCTGGGACAGCACGTACCACTCTTAATAAAACCAGTGCTTTATTTTTAAAATCTTTTTTATAAAAACAAAACCAAAGCGGAATCGGTTCTTTGAGGGCATCTCTAATAAAATGCTCTCTGTCAACCTGTTTCGACCTAATCTTATAACTTCTAAGTTCAACCTGAGTTATTTTAATTTTGGGTATCTGTATTAATCTTTGATCTTTTTTTTCTAAAACATTAAAGACGCAATTTGGATCTATAATAAAAAAGTCGTGATCAAGTATCTTTCCAACCGTGCCATCGAAAGATCTTTGATATTTATTAACCAACTTGCCATTTTCAAACCTAATTGTCTCTTCTTGTTGTTCTGGCAGAAACATACTGTTTGTGTCCTGCAAAAAGAACCAGAAAGCCCTATCTTCTTTTATCTCGTGAAAATAAGCAGGCGTGGATTTTAAATCTTTCCAGAATTCGATCGTTCCTATGTGAAAATTTTGGGATCCTTGAGCATAACTAACTTCAAGCGACCGCCAGTTATTAAACTGCTGGGCGCCACAAATAACATTCTCATTATTAAGCGTCAAATAACTGACTAACCAGAAATCCTTTTTAAATTTTTTAAAAAACACCTTGCGGCTTATTATCTCCTGCCACTCTCCGTCAACCTGTAAAAATAAGCCTTTTTCTTCTTTTGTTTCGGGGGTAAGCTTAAACTCGATCGACTTGGCGGAAAAAATAACCGGACTTGCAAATTGAGCAACCAGAATTTCACTTTCCTTCTGCCTATTAAGAAATTTAACCGGCAAATAAGAAAGATTATCGTAATAGGCCGGGCTAGTTATGTCATTGCAGCTAAGTTGTTCATCAACGGTTTGTTTTTCTGTCTGAATCTCTTGAGCTTGTAAAAAGTTTGCACGACCGAAAAGACACAATAAAACCAAGCTAAAATTAATCAATCGCCACATTTTATTCCCCTCTTTTTTTAACGAACTTATTCTGCCAAAATGGTATCACCAGCCACTTACTAAGTAAAGATACAACGTTGACAATGGTTAAAATGTGCTATCCGATACGTCACTTAAACATTTTTGAAATGTTGAATTATCGCTTTTTTGTTAGGCCGATCGAAGGTAACGCCGATAACATCAATCTGCCACTCATGATCCATGTCACCGAATTCATTTTCAAGATAAAAAGCGGCAACTCGTTTTATTTTGGCCATCTTTTTCCAATCCACCCTGATTTCCGGATCTAGGCCTTCTGCTTCGCGACCGCTGGCCTTAACCTCAACAAAAATCACCGCCCCATCCTTGCGGGCAATAATATCTATCTCCCCCCATGGCTTGCGGTAATTATTATCAATAATCTCGTATCCCCCACCCTCCAAATACCTAGCCGCAATATTTTCCGCCAAAAACCCAAGTTCTTGTGAGTCCATCCCGTTAGAAGTCGCTGCTACGCAGTCTTAAGTATAAGCTGAAGACATCTGGCAAGCTCTTCATTGAATAATAGCTATGTTATCTAACCCGCTAGGGCGACTTCTAACGGGATCCATGCGGAAAGTTTAGGGTTGTCAAAATCAAAAAGCAAGCCCTTTCGTAGGCTTGCTTTTTGATTTTCTATAAAAATTTTTTCAGTTGCTCAATTTCTATTTCAGCATCTTTGAGAATACTTTTGAGAACTTTTGGATGCAAGGTGGTCCCGGCATGAAACGGTACGGTAACTCGCTTGCCAGAGTCTGATTTGTAAATTTTATGACTACCACTTTGCCGAGACAGATGAAAACCCAACCCCTCCAAAACTCCCGTTATCTCTTTCGCATTCAATCTGGGAAGTTTGCTCATGGTGATACTCGGTTATAAAGAAATATGCACGGTTGACAAACTTAGAGACTTAGTCTGTGGTATCTCCTCTTTTTCTTCTAATCTGTCCCGCACATGCAGGGCTACGGCATCATTTATATTTAACATGGCCTCCTCATAAGTTTTACCTTGGCTGTAACATCCCTGCAAAGCAGGACAAAAAACAAAATAACCATCCTCGTCTTGTTCAATAATAATTGGTAGGTCATATTGTTTCATAAAACTAATCTTAACATACCATGCCCCAAGACACAATAACCTCATACCCCCCCATCCTCCAAATACCTCGCCGCAATATTTTCCGCCAAAAACCCGAGTTCTTGGGTGTCCATTGTATTAAGTATTAAGAATTAAGAAGTAAGAATCAAGTAAGGCTAGATCTAAAAACTAAAACTGACCACTTTGGTCAGTTAATCCGGGCATGCACATAAATATATAATAAGTGCTTCTGCTCAGTTACGCTGTCGAACGTCTAATTAAAGATTTTATTAGCGCAGCGTTTTCATCTTTAAGTCGCTTTAATTCATCTCGCATTAATTCCCAACAGTAATCTTCCATGTGGCCGTAAGCATTAGTGGCTTTGATGTATTCTACTGCCCCCTTTGATTGCATAACAGTAAATCCGCATCGGAAACATTTAGAATTTGGTTGCATTGGCATTTTCATACTCCTGGTGGATAAATGAACTAGTTTTAGTTTAGCACATACAGGATATATGTGTCAACCTCACCTCATACCCCCCCATCCTCCAAATACCTCGCCGCAATATTTTCCGCCAAAAAC
>CAYHQI010000081.1:0-155 GCA_964358785.1 uncultured Candidatus Saccharibacteria bacterium | reverse complement strand
CCAAGTTCTTGCGAATCCATGCGCTTAGGATTACAGAAAGGAAACCGAATAAAAAGTTGACAATAGTGTAAAGCTATGCTAGTATTTTAATATTCACCCGAACCTAAATTCAGCCCTCAAGTGCATAATCTCTTGTATTAATATTTCTGAATAAG
>CAYHQI010000080.1:0-3387 GCA_964358785.1 uncultured Candidatus Saccharibacteria bacterium | reverse complement strand
CTGTTTTGGCGAGTTTAGTTAAAAAGATAAAAAGCAGGTCCGCGCTTAAGTTGTTAAAATGAGTACTCCTCGCTAGTTAAAATAAAACCCGCTAGAGCGGGCGTGTTAGGTATTACCTAAGATAGGTAAAGAAGTAATCTTTTGTGGCGTACCGGCTTGAAATGAATTGCAAGGACCCTCTGCGAAAATCCAATGATTTTGTAAGCAGATTATAATCGGCATTGCTACCTGATGTATCTCAGGACAATTCATCGGTTCGAACTTATCGATAGCAGCGTAGGTACAGTTTGGACACTGGTCCAAGATAGGCGGTTCAATCAAGTAGGTCTTTATAGCGGTCAATTTGCTTGTAAAATTCATACGGTACTCCTCTTTACAGGTAACAGTAGTATATCAAAAATATTTAAAATTAAACAGTGTCCGCCCTGTTGGATTCGAACCAACGACCTTCTCCTTAAGAGGGAGCAGCTCTACCAACTGAGCTAAGGGCGGGTCTCCTACGCTTTGATTATATCAAAGCTTCGGAAGACCAAGTATTCTTAGGAATAAAGATACTCGTCCTTCCGAAGCTCGGCTATTGCTGAGCGAAGGAGGAAGCTAAGGGCGGAATAAATACGAGAATAGCAAAAAATAAAAGTTTTTTCAACTAAAAACCACCCCGATGTTACGTCGGGGTGGTTTTTAGTTAGTTAGTTAGATTAGTTCAGCTTGAATTGCGATACGCTTGTAGTTAGTGCCGACTGGCCAGCAACTTATTAAGACCACCGACGAGCCAGGCGCTTTTTCTATTTCTGTCAGGCGCGCGTCGTTGCTGAATGGCGAGAAAACTATAGACTGTTTAATTACAAAAGTGAATGTTGCCCCATTGTCGTATTGAACACGGAATTTGTCGCCCGGCTTTAATTTGCCAAGTAGCGCAAATACCGAACCGTATTGGCCTTTATACCACGGATAGGCGGAACTGTGTCCCAGTATTACAGAAGCTCCTTCCATGCCTGGCTTGGGAGTGCCGGAGTAATGTACCGTGCCTTTTTCAAGACTGTTGTAAATATTTTTCAGATCACCGCCAGCCCCGAATATAATCGGTGCCGATATTCCCAAGCTGTCTATTTTCAAAATTGCCTGATCGGGTAACTTGGGGATTGCCCTTTCCGGAGATAGCGGTAGTTTATTCCCCCCCTCATTCGTTGCGATTGGCAGAGGTCCTATCAATAGCCAGTATTTCAAATTAGCATAGACAAACCGACCGTTTAAAACCGTAAATATTATGACAAAAGTCAGAACGAAGAATTTTAGAAAACGTAGCTTCACGCGGAGGTTCTAAGGACTTATCCGTAAGTTCTAGTTCTATAAGATAAGCGCGACATGAGATGCCTGCAGCACGGGTACGATTATTGCCAGAACAAGCACGGCCAGACTAATTGCAGTTTTGACAACCAGTTCTTTTTTTAGCTCCCCGAAGACAAGCAGTATAACAGAAACCAAGAAGGCGATTAGAGCGTAGAGAATAAATGAAACATTGAAAACCTGACCTAGTTTTTTTAGACGCGGCGCAGACTGCTCAACGTTAGAGGCAATCGGCTCACCGATTTCTTCGGCGGCCTTAACTAATGATTTTGTCGGTAGAGGAACGATTTGGGTGGTTGCCGGTTTTAACTGGCCAACTCCAATGGGTGTAGATGATGCCGTTATTTTGGCGACAATCGGTGAAGGTTTGGTTGGTGTCGGTCGTGTGGCTATGGTTGGCTTAGGTGTGCCGAATAACTGAACCACCAAGAAGCCTTCGCTGTTTTGAATTTTAGCCGGGGCCACGGCTATGCCGATTTCCTTGTAATTGGAATTGGCCAGATTAGCTCGGTGTGTCGGGGAGTTGATCCAGGCATCTACCGTATCCTTGGCGCTGAAAAAACCTATGGCCAAGTTTTCGCCGGCGTAAGTATATTTATATTTGTTAACTTCGATCCAATGCCAAGGTGAAACTCCTGCAGGACTGGTGTGGGCAAAGTACTGACCTTGTTTCATGTCGTTTAATTTTTGGGCGGCGGCTATATCGAGAACCGAACTTTCTTTTAATTCGCCCAGGCCTAGAGTCTTGCGGAAAACATTAGTTTGCGAGACAACCTCTTCTTTATTGAATATCTTTACGCCGTCGAGCAGATTGGCGAACTGCAGGCTAGAGTAAGAAAATGCCGCCTTGATGAATATCAGAGCCACCAAATTCCAGAATATGAATCCAGCTATGCCTTTGTGTAAGGCGAAGCGCTTTCTGACCTTTGCGGTCTTAGAGATTTTCTTATTCATATTTCTTCTTCGTTTTAGCTTGCGAAATTGAATCTGTCTTTATCGGTTCGATGTTTTTTGATTGTTGCCCAAGCTTCTTTTTTCCTGAAAATACCAGTTTGGGTGTAGCCCATATATATTAATGTCGCTAAAGCGCTTAGGAGAAATGATAACGCTAAACTTCCAGCGGTACCGGTTGCAACGCCGGCAACCTTGGCTATAGAGGTGCCGTTAATGATATATATCGGCAGTTGAGTGCTGAAAGGCGCGATGCCGTCGGCATTGACCTGAGCTACGTTTGTTAATGTGGTCGTTCCGATGGCAAAGCCGGATGTCGGACCAACCAGAGTGCTGACCTTTACGACTAATTCTTGAAATGGAGCCAAAGAGCCGACATTAATTCCAGAATTGATTAAGTTATTCGTAACTATCGTTCCATTAACGCTGGTGGTATTTTGAATGTAGCTCAACCCGTTCGGCAGGGTATCTTTAAGTATAACATTATTGATTGTCGTTGAGGACAGTGACTTCACTCTTATAACAAATTCAAGCGTGTCGTTGGGCGAAGCAGTAAGGTTGGTCTGTTCATTATTTTCGCCCCTAGTTATATTTTTGCCGAATTTCTGAAGGTTTAGTTGGTAATTTGGGTTTGGCGTGGGTGTGGGTGTAGGTGTAGGCGTAGGAGTTGGTGTTGGATCAATGACGGTATTGATGGGAAGCGCAGTTATGTCGCACGATGTCATTCTGCCGTTGTTTTGAACGAATGTGCGATGCGTTCCGGGCTGATTGAATTTTACGGTAAAAACATTGCCTCCAAGGTAGGAGAACGGTGTGCCTCCGGAACCAAACCAATAGTAATCACCACTGCCGTTGCCAGCAGTCAGATTAACAGTTTGTCCGACAGTTATTGTTTGGTAGTTTGAATTGCATACCAGATTTTGATTCGGTGTTGGCGTGGGTGTCGGAGTGGGAGTCGGGGTTGGAGTAGGCGTAGGAGTTGGAGTTGGTGTTGGGGTTGGGGTTGGTGTTGGAGTTGGAGTGGGTGTTGGTGTGGGGGTTGGTGTTGTAGTTGGAGTGGGTGTTGGGGGGGGGGTTGGTTTTGTAGTT
>CAYHQI010000079.1:0-3572 GCA_964358785.1 uncultured Candidatus Saccharibacteria bacterium | reverse complement strand
CCAATCTTAGACTTGTTGCCGAACGCACACCAGGCTTTTCTGGAGCAGATCTTGCCAATATGCTGAATGAAGCTGCGATCTTGGCCGCTCGTAAAAACCAAAAAGAGATCACCCAAGATAACTTGTTCCAGGCCGTTGAGAAGGTCATGCTCGGACCGGAACGACGCTCGCATGCATTCACCAAAAAGGAAAAAGAGATTGCGGCATATCACGAAGCTGGCCACGCCCTCGTGGCTGTGTCTGTTACTCACATGGACCCGATACACAAAGTTTCAATTGTTTCGCGCGGTCGTGCCGGCGGTTACACTCTCAAATTGCCAACCGAAGATAAACATCTGAGAAGTAAATCAGAGTTTGAATCAGAACTGGCGGTATTGCTTGGCGGTTACGCTTCAGAAAAATTGACTTTTAACGAATTGACTACCGGTGCGTCCAACGATCTCAAGGTCGCTTCCGAATTAGCCCGCAAAATGGTTACGCAATACGGCATGTCCGACAAGCTCGGCCCGATAACATTTGGAGAAAAAGAGGAATTGGTTTTCTTGGGCAAGGAATTGGGCACGGAAAAGAATTACTCCAACGAAATCGCCTATCAGATTGATAGCGAGGTAAAAAACTTTATAACTAGGGCGCTAAAAAAGGCCCGCGAGATATTGGCCAAAAAGGCAGTTATTCTTGAAAAAATTGCCCTAGAACTTATCGCCAAGGAGACCCTCGAACAAAAAGAATTCTACGCGCTTGTCGGATAAGATAGTTGACTCCTAATCCTATCTTTTGGAAATTACCCTCACCCCCTGTCACGAAATCAACATTCGACTCTGACAAATATAACTCGCTCACAACGTGGAATCCTTCCGAGCTTTCCTCCCCAGCTCTCACTTTTGTAAAAAAGTGGGAGCTGGGTGCGGTCTCGGCTTTCCACTGTTCGCTCGCCTTATTTGCTGCGCCCCTTACTTAGCTTCGCTAAGTAAGGGGTTACCATAGTCTGCCATGAATGATTTCTTAGACAGGGGGTTCGCGTAGTTAATTTCCAAAAGGTAATATGGCCTCGCTTACCACACCACCCGACGAGTGATTCCGAAATAAACCCTGAAAAAATTGCGAAAGGCAGTCTTTTTTGTTAGATTTGAGAATGAAATGTTTCGTCGGGCGTGTAGTTTAACGGTAAAACAGGGATCTTATATTAACGAGAGAGGAGCAAAATATGCGTGGGCGCGTAGCTCAGTGGTAGAGCAACGATCTTATAAGTCGTGGGTCGGAGGTTCGATCCCTCCCGCGCCCACGCATATTTTGTCCGAACGAAATTAATATACAAAGTATAAGTCCCCGTCGATGGTCCGACTCCATCCACGCCCACTACTTCGCCCCTGACGGGGCTACGAAGTGCAAGCACCATGCAATCCCGTTAGAAGTCGCCCTAACGGGTTAGCCAATATAGCCGCTGATTGACGGAGGGCTTGCCAGACGTATTCAGTTTATACTTAAGACTGCACGGCAGCGACTTCTAACGGGATGCAATTCAAAACTGGAATAAAAATTAGTTTTACTGGTACAGGAATCGAGGCAGTCGGTATATTTTTGGATATTCTGCATCATCTGCAAATCGGCATTAAAACCCCCGAGGGATTGATAACTTCCAATCACCTAATTATTTTCGTGGGCTTCTTGATTAATTTCGCCGGAGTTTTGGTTACATGGCTGGCAAATAGGAAGGGCTAGACCCCATAAGATGAAGTCTCGTCTGGGGTCGCCCGACAATTTTGCAAAGCAAAATTGTTTAGGGGCGCGTAGTTCAGCGGTTAGAATGTCCGCCTTACACGCGGAAGGTCCCTGGTTCGAATCCAGGCGCGCCCACAAAAAAGCCGCTTATTGGCGGCATGCATCTTCATTACTTGTTTAATTTTCTGCTGCTCTGTCGATGTCCTCTCTGGTTATATTTGGGTTGTGGAGCTTGAGATTGCCGTAGGCAAAGCTTCTTCTTTGTTCTTCTTGTTCTTCCGAAGTCATTACAATTTCCCTGCATCTTTTTATTAGATCTTCAAACTGTTCGTCTGTTAGGTGTGATGTCCATTCCATATTAAACTCCTTATAAAATAAAGATCTGCTATTATACTATCCTAATATAGAAAAACATGCAAATTCCTATAGTTTACGAGACCGACGATTTTTTAATTATCGACAAGCCGTCAGGACTTTTGACGCATCCCGTCAACCGCCAGGATACCAGCGAAAGTGTGGTCGGCTGGCTCCTGGAAAAATATCCTGAAATCGCTCAGGTGCACGACGAGTACGGCGCTAGCGTTGGTGAGTGGATTGATTTAAGGCCAGGCATAGTTCATCGTTTAGATAAGGAAACGTCTGGCCTTTTATTAATTGCAAAAACTCAGCCAGCTTTTAATTATCTGAAAAATCTTTTTACTGAAAGAAAAATTAAAAAAACTTACATCGCGCTTGTTTATGGTCATCTCAAAAACAAAAGTGGCATAATTGATGCGCCGTTAGGCAAACTTAGCGGTCGGCAAACAACTAAAATAGTCGGCACTCATAAACTTAAAGAAAAATCAGCTATTACCGAATATAGAGTGCTAAAACAATATCTTAATTACTCTCTTGTTGAAGCGATGCCACAAACCGGCCGCACGCATCAAATACGCGCTCACCTAAAATCAATTGGCCACGCCATTGTTTGTGACTCACTCTATGCCGATAAACAATATACCTGCCCATCGGATCTGAATCGTCTTTTCTTGCATGCCCTAAAACTTTCATTTATATCTCCTAGTGGTTCAGCAATAACCGTAGAGACTGACCTGCCCGAAGAATTGCAAAAGTTTCTCGAAATATTGCCAAAAGTGTAAGATTAAGCTATCATCCTAAGATATGAATCCCGTTAGAAATCGCCCTAACGGGTTAGCCAATATAGCTATTATTTAACGAAGAGTTTGCTAGATGTCTTCAGTTTATACTTAAGACTGCGCAGCAGCGACTTCTAACGGGATGGATTTAATTCAAACATTCAATTCAAAAACGTCAGCTGGGAAGTCCCTGCCTGATATTCGGCCAGGACAAACCATTAAGGTCCACCAAAAGATCAAGGATGGGGCCAAAACTCGAATTCAGGTGTTCGAGGGTATTGTCATTGCCCGCAAACACGGCAAGGGACCTAATGCGACAATTACCGTCCGCAAAATATCTAACGGCATAGGCGTCGAAAGGATTTTCCCGATCTATATGCCTAATATTGAAAAATTCGAAATCATCAGAAGCTCTAAGGTTCGTCGGGCTAAACTTTATTATCTCCGCGGCAAATCAGCCCGTGAAACCCGCAAGAAAACTAAACTAGTAGAAACCAAGGTTTCAGCGGTTACCACTCCCAAAACCGAAATTAGAGAAACTGCTCCAGTTCAAGAATCTTAAAAATCGGTGCGCGGGTGGGTGAAAAGCGAGAAGATGCAGCTTTTCACCCACCCGAAACTATTTTTTGATCAAGGCTTTGCCGAGATAATTAATTGCGCGGGTGGAGAAACGGCAGACTCGCTACCTTGAGGTGGTAGTGCCCGCAAGGGCGTGGA
>CAYHQI010000078.1:0-3592 GCA_964358785.1 uncultured Candidatus Saccharibacteria bacterium | reverse complement strand
CCTGTTCGGCCAGAAGACGGGCAGTCGCGCCAAGCGACTGCCCGTCTGCAATTACGAATTCCACCATTCCCTTTCCGTCAGATGACCATGGCAAGAACACCAAAACCGCCCCCAGAATAAGAACGGTAATGGCAACAATCACAACAATTTTGTAATATCTGTCTTTTTCTCTCATTCTACTCACTACTCACTATCTATCCAACGGCTGCTTATCCAGCACCTTGCCTGGCGGTATTGTACGCTGACCGGCACGTAATTGGGCCAATCTTTGTTGAACCAGTTCATTGTTCGGGTTAAGCTTCTCTATTTCTTCAACCTGCTTAAGCGCGTTTTCCAAATCCCCTCTCTCTTCGTAAACCAAGGATAAATACCACCTTGCATTAGAATAATTCGGGAAAAGAATTACCGCTTGCTGCCATGCATTAAGGGCGGCATCTTTTTGATTATTACGATAATAAAGGAGTCCTGTCTGAAAAGCCATACTCGGATCTCTCGGGTTGGCCGTTCTTAACTTCTCGAATTGTTTGATCGCATCCGGAATTTTATTTTGACGATCATAAACTACGGCTAAGTTATATAACGCTTGGCCAAAGTTATTATAAAGGCCGACCGCTTTCTTAAAACTCTCTTCCGCCTTACTTAAATTATCGTCTATTTGCTTGCGAGCCTCGGTAAAATTTATATTAGATTGTTTGGTGTTTATTGCTCTTTGCATATTGTCAGCTATGGAAAGATGCACATTGCCAATTCGTAAATAGGTATTGGGGTCTGCCGGATTGCGCGCCAATGATTCGTTGTAAGTATTGACCGCCGCCTGGTCGGCTCCCCCTACTAATGTCAATAGGTTTTCATAAATCAAACCGCGATTAGTCCAGTTTTGCGAGTCAGCAGGATTAACGCTGGTCGCCCTAATCCCAATGTTAGCGGCTGAAGCGATTTGGTTTTGGATTCTGCTGCTGTAACTCTCCTGGCTTTCGTCTTTTTTGGGCCCGGTTTTTAGATCCTCGGCTAATTGGGCAAGAACTGTCTGCGACAGTAATCTATACGTTCTGGCATCATTCGCGTTGCTATTAGCACTGGCTACGAAATATTCGACGGCTTTACTGCGGTCACTGCTTTTAAAAGCTTTGGCTACATAGGCATTGGCCATGTAATTATTGAGCGTGAAATAGCCGCCAACCAACACCAAGACCAGCCCCACGATAAAAACCAACGATCCGATAAAAGAATACCTGGCATCGCTTTCCAAATTGATCACCCGTTCGTGACTGGAATCGTCCGCAGACAAAACTATCAAGGCAAGCAACAAAAATAAAAACGTCATAGCGACAAGATTGAACGGATATAAGAAGAAAGCGACCAACAAACCGAGACTTGCCGCCCAGACGGCGCCAGCCTCACCGTTACCATCAAAGCCACTCTTTACTTTGCCGATAAGTTCCTTACTGTAAAACCACAGCAATGCGATAAAACTTAGCAAAACCAAAGCACCGCCCTCAATTACCATATTGGCCGCTTCAGACACGGCATCACTGAACCGAATACGGTAAAAAATAGTATTAGCGATACTGGATGGTTTGAATTTATCATAAGCAATCACGAAGTTTTCCGCGCCCTGACCCAATGGTCTGGCCTTCAAGGAATCAAACGCTATGTTCCAAGAGGCCCTATGCGAAGGCGCTACTTCTACCGGTAATTTTGATTTCATTGATGTCCAATTAAAATTAATCAGCATTAAGAAAACACCCAGAACAATGACGGCCATCGGCATCGCAAACAATCTCATCTTACCGCTTCTGACCAAACTGGCATTGCTAGCCGAAGCGAACGCCACTGATGCCAGTAAAGACACAAAAGCAACAACCCAAACCGGCCACCAGTTAATAAGCACTACCAGGAAAAGAGCCAAAACTAATCCCAAATAACGCAAACCGCTGACCGCCCAGTCGGACCAATTTGATTCGCTCGCCTTTCCCTCATCTGATTTTTTGGTAAGCCCGAAAGAAACAAAGAAAGCTAGGGCCAATGCGGCCAATATACCTAGGGCGTTAAGCGAACCAACGCTATTGAATGACTTGCTGGCAAAAACCGCACCCTTTAACAAGAAAAGACCAAAAATCTGTAATACTCCGAACAGAAACGCAAGAGCCAAAGAAGCGGTTATAATTTTTTTCAACGCCCTACCTTTGTCTTCAATAACATTGACGGCCAGGAAAAACAGCACGGCCAAAGAAGCAAGCGTTATAAGCGCGGCGCTCCGGCTCTCGCCGGTGCCGAATAAACTGACCACCCTGTTAACCGAAAAAATAATTGATATCGAGCCGGCCGCGACTAAACCGAAAATCGGGAAGTAAAATGAACTGGGCTTAAACCTAGCTACCCCGCTTTTGATGATATCCACCAGATACAGGACTAATCCAAGGCCGGCCGCCACGACTAACAGCGTCTGTTTATTGAACTCTGAAACATCCGCCGTAAATGGCAAGAACCACAATGGTGTCAGAAACGCCGCGGCATAAACCAGCCATCGTATCACCAAACGGAACGTTGGGTTAACGGGCATGGCCGTCGCATCTTCATCAAGCCCTGAAATGTTTAAATTCTCCTCTCTCTCGACCTGGTTGTCATAACCCCCCTCCGGAAAATTCCGATAACCTTCTTCGCGTAAGTTTTCCATAAAAAATCTTGGCCCGATAATTGTGCGATTTGTCCTGAGCTAGTCGAAGGACCTATCGCAGGAATTATCAAGGCTGAATTAAGATTTTAATAAACTGCATTTTTTAGTCAAGTTTACAGATTTAATTTTTATATGTTTACATCTTTAAATTTTTATATTCTTAAATATTCATTTTGGTTACGTTTCAAACTAATTACCTTTAAATATTCACATCAAATTTTTATATTTTTAAATATTTAAACTTTAAATCTTTAAATATCTCCCGCCTTCGCCTCCGCCTGCTTCTTCTTTTTATCTTCCTCTATTCTCCACCACTCGATCTGCCCAGTTTTTTCGTCGTAGTATTCTCGCAATCCGGGATTGCCTTCCAGTAGTTTCTTCAAATGCTCCGGCATTTTTTTAAATTTTGACATGTTTATATATTTATATTGCAACCCCTCCCTCGATCCCGCCTTAACTTTCTCAATAAAACTATAAAGCAATCTTGAGCACTCCAAAGCAAGTCCATTTAAATATTTAAATGTTTCGATATTTAAATAACCGGCGTCCAGCGCTACATACAATTGCGCTCTTACTTCCCCGCACGAACCCTTGGCGATAAAAAGATAATTGATAAACTCCGCTCTTGTCCCTCTTTCGAATCCTTCGGCGATATTCGACATCACCGAAACGCTTGCCCTCTGTATTTGATCCCGAAACCCGTAATCATTTTTAAATTTTAAATTTTTAAATATTTCGGCGTAAACCTCCCGCGTCAATTCTCTGGCCCTCTGCCAGCAGATTAAGTCCTCAAATTGTTTTACTGTAGCCATGATAATGAGAGTTTAAATATTTAAATTTTTAAATGTTTAAACTTCTTAAACTTTTGCATTTTTAAATCTTTAAATTTTTACATTTTTATATATTTAAATATTT
>CAYHQI010000077.1:0-3627 GCA_964358785.1 uncultured Candidatus Saccharibacteria bacterium | reverse complement strand
AAAATATTTTTGACAAGATAATTAGTTTAGAAAACCTGTATTTGGATTGGCATGAGTTCAGGCGAGGCAAGTCCAAGAAGCGAGATGTCCAGGAATTTGAGTTTAACTTAGAGGACAATCTTTTTCAACTCCACGGCGAGCTTAAGGGCGGGATTTATAAGCACGCATCCTACGCTGGATTTTACATAACCGACCCCAAATTAAGACATATACACAAAGCCTGTGTGCGAGATCGGGTTTTACATCACGCGGTTTTCAGAGTTCTCTATCCCATTTTTGACAAGACTTTTGTTTTTGATTTCTACTCATGCCGTCTAGGCAAAGGAACTCATCGGGCGGTCAGGCGATTAAAAAAATTTGCCAATAAACTCGGTCGCAATAATCACCAGAATGTTTTTATCTTAAAATGCGATGTAAAAAAGTTTTTTGATTCAGTGGATCACGAATTGTTATTAAATTTGATTAAACAAAAAATATCAGATGAGAGGACTATACGGCTCCTCGAAACTATTATCGGCAGTTTCGAGCATGAGCGTGGCAAAGGGTTGCCGATCGGCAACGTAACCAGTCAGCTGTTTGCAAATATTTATCTTAGTGAACTTGATCAATTTGTGAAGCACGAGTTGGGGGTGCGATATTACATTAGATATTGTGATGACTTTGTAATTTTAAATGCTAATAGTCGCCGTTTGCTTGATACTGTCAGCAGGATACAAGATTTTCTTAAATTGCAACTCAAACTATCTCTTCACCCAAATAAAGTTATTGTTAGGAAGTATAATCAGGGCATAGACTTTTTGGGTTATGTTGTGCGGCCATATTGTATAACCTTGAGAACCAAAACTAAAAACAGAATGTTGATAAAAATTAATGAGAAAAATCGGGCTTCTTATTTAGGCGTTCTCAAGCATTGTGCCGGCTATAAATTGGAGAATAAGATTAATAATGCCCTTACAATAATTTAGCAACTGGTTTGAATGATTTTCTGTGTATTTCGCAAATACCGTGTTGAGCGAGCATGGCTTTGTGTAGCTGTGTGCCGTAACCCTTGTGCTTTTCAAAGCCGTAAGCGGGATATTTTTTGGCGAGACGGACCATGAGGCGGTCGCGGGTTACTTTGGCGATTATTGAGGCGCAAGCAATGGCGAAAACTTTACGATCCCCCTTCACGATTGCCATTTGGGGCAGATTGAGACCTTTGATTGTGGTTTTGCCGTCAACGAGAACCATAGTTTTCAGTTTACAGTTTACAGTTTTCAGTTTTGGATTTACGATTTGAAACTTTCTGTCCACTGTCCACTGTCCACTGTAAACTAGCCTGTTCACGGCTCTTCTCATTGCCCATCTTGCCGCTTGATAAATATTAATTTTGTCTATGATTGCTGGACTGCACGAAATCACCTTGTATTTCAATTCCGAAATTTTTAGCAGTTCTTCATAAAACTTTTCGCGTTGGCGTGATGATAGTAGTTTTGAATCGCGTACCCCGACTAATTTAGCGTGCTTGTTAGCAAAAAATTTTTTATCAAATAAAACCGCGCATACTACAACCGGTCCGGCAAGACAGCCAATTCCAACCTCATCTACGCCGATTACGTATTTATAACCTTTGGCAAAAAGACTTTTTTCTAGAGTTTTGTGCGGAAGCCTCATATGTAATTTTTTCCCAGCCCATTTCCATGGTAATTATTACACGACCGTGTAAAAATTACCACGAATTTCTTGATTAGGAGCGCGAGACGCGCTGTTAATTTATGCCAAAATATTTTCGTAGTTTTGTTTCAGCATAACCCAACTCCCGCGATTTAAGCACCAAGACGTATTTTTCAAGCTTGAGTATTTTGCAAGCCTGTTTTATTTCTTGGCGGCATTCATAAGGGCCAACGAAAACACTATTTTGTAATTTGTAAAATGGCCATTCGCGCAACTTTTCTCTGAATGCGTCTCGCAGTCCCCTTACAGTTTCAGGAATATCGAAAATCACGACCCGCCAATAGCCATCCCATTTCTTGCTGCTTGCATCAAAGCTCAAGTTTTCCAGGCGTAAAAAATTTATTTGCTCTGTGCCTTTTTGGGTCAAGAAGTACTTTTCGG
This sequence comes from uncultured Candidatus Saccharibacteria bacterium, assembly GCA_964358785.1. Taxonomy (GTDB): domain Bacteria; phylum Patescibacteriota; class Minisyncoccia; order 2-02-FULL-40-12; family IGHO2-01-FULL-4-A; genus 2-01-FULL-44-17. The sequence goes on along the minus strand of CAYHQI010000077.1, from coordinate 1,533 downwards.
TTTTCTCGCTCAGTTTTTTCTCAATATATTCTTGTTTAGTCAATCGTTTGACCGTTTTATTGATTTGAAATGGATCATAACCCAACTCCAGCAACATCATTTTTTGGGTTAAAGTTTTTCGAGAAAAACCAACCTCGATTACCCTTCCTAGTTCCCCAATTATTCCAAGAACGGACCTTGTTATATTTTTGAAAGATTTTTTGACCATAGGGTAACGATTTTTGATTTAAGATGTGGTAATTATTACACGACCGTGTATAAATTACCATTCAAGCTATCAACGCCACGGCGCCGATTATTAAAATTTACTGCTGCCGAGTGTTTTTATGGATTTTTTTCGATTAATTTATATAGTGCGATGCCGGTGGCGACGGCAACATTCAGGCTTTCTTTTTGACCATGCATCGGAATCTCTATAATCTTGTCTGTGTAGGACAGGATTTTTTTATTTAAGCCACTGATTTCGTTACCCACGAGTAAGGCCAAAGGAAATTCAGGTTTAAATTCAAATATATTTTTACTTTTTGGCATTTGCTCGAGTGCTACAATTTTTAATTTTTCGTTTTTACTTTTTAATTTATGCAAAAGCTTCCATGTTTGTTTGTGATATTCCCAGGGTATAGACTTTTCGGCGCCCAGAGCGGTTTTCGCGACTTTATTTTCAGCTCCGACGCTTGCGGTCGGAGCCCCGACCACTTCGTGCGTCGGGGGCGTTGGAGAAATTCCGCACAAGAATATCTTAGTCACGCCCGCTCCGTTAGCCGTGCGAAAAATTGAGCCGACATTGTAGGCGCTACGGATATTATGGAGTATTAAGTATAGCTCTTGATTATGCATATTTGCAGTGATAATATAACATCATGAGTCAAAAAGAAACAGGAACACTTAATCCAACGCACGATGAGGTTATGCAAGTTTTGGATGGAATCGAAGAAGCAACCGCAGGCGAACCACTTAGAGAAAAATGGGGCGAATTGGGTAATCTTAAAAACGATCCACGAAGAGAAACAAAAGAAGTTGGATCCGATTTTGTTTTAGCCGGATACTTTAAGCGGTGGCGAGAGGACCACATAAGTCAGAAACCCGAATATAAATACATTGATCCGGATAAAGCTAAAATTGAAGACTTGACCGACCTTGAGATACCTTTTGATTTTATGGACGACCTAATCACCAGAGCAAGTAAGGCGCTAGAAGCCAGAGAAAAAGAAGTCAAAATGTTTAATAATATAAGAGAGTTTATGATTGTTATTTTTGTAAAACCGTACAAAGGGTTTCGTGTGATGATAAAAGCAAATAATGAGATCGCCGGCGCCTACACGGAGCTATCTATTTTATCTTTTAGGGCTGAACCGCCATTTGATTTGAAGGAAATTAAATCAACATTTGGTAGTTATACTTTTTAAAAATATGGAAAAAAGAATATTTTATTTATCGATTAATGCCTTGGTGATAATTTTGGCTGTTTTTATATTGGTCTTGATAAGTCAGAAGTTAAATACGGCGACAACCACCAATACGGTTTCATTCAGC
>CAYHQI010000076.1:0-3650 GCA_964358785.1 uncultured Candidatus Saccharibacteria bacterium | reverse complement strand
CGATGATGACATTTTCTTTGAGGCCACGAAGAGTATCTTCTTTGCCGGCAACCGCCGAATCAATCAAAACACGCGCGGTTTCCTGGAATGATGCCGACGAAAGGAAACTCTCGGTTGAAAGAGAAACCTTGGTAATGCCGAGTAGGAGTTGTTCAAAAGTTGCCGGTCTGCCATTGTTTTTAGCGGCTTCTTCATTGGCTTCCAGTAATGTGCGTTTTTCCGCAACATCTCCGGGTAAAAGCTCTGTATCACCACCATCCAGGATTTTAACGCGAGAGAACATCTGTCTGACGATCAGTTCGACATGTTTATCGTTGATGCCTTCGCCGGTGGCGAAGTAGATACTCTGTACTTCGCGGATAACATAACGCGCGACATCGGCAATACTGCCGGTTGTTTGAAAAAGTTCACGCAAATCAATATGGCCGTCTGACAGCTGTTGCCCAACGGTTATAAGATCGCCAGTGTTAACTGCCGATGCTACGCCGGGTTCGGTAAGATATTCGCGCTCCTCGCCGTGATCAGACATTATTTTAATTAAAACTTGGTTGCTTTTTTCTTCAACGCTGATGGCCTTGCCATCAACCTCGGATATTAATGCCTTGCCAGCCGGCGGGCGTACTTCAAAAATTTCCTGCACGCGCGGCAGACCCATGGTAATATCGCCGACGCTGGCGACGCCTCCGGTGTGGAAAGTTCTCATTGTCAACTGGGTGCCCGGTTCGCCGATCGCCTGCGCGGTCACGATTCCTACAGCCTGTCCCATTTCTACCAATTTGTTTTTAGACAAGTCATGTCCGTAGCAAAGGCGGCAAACGCCATCTTTGGACTTGCAAGTAACGAGCGAGCGGATCTTAACTTTTTCCAAATCAAGCTTAGAGATTTTAGCCATATCTTCACGATCTACAAGGTGCCCCTTTTTGACTATAACATTACCCTTACTGTCCTTAATGTCTTCCAATGGCGTTCTTCCGTATAAACGTTTAGCTAAAATCTCGCCACCGCCCTTGCCGTCAATCGCGTGCAGGTAGTATCCCTCTTTGTCTTTGCAGTCTTCTTCATGCACGACTACATCTTGAGCGACATCAACCAATCGTCGGGTCAGGTAACCGGCGGTAGCCGTTCTTAAGGCGGTGTCTACTAAGCCTTTGCGGGCGCCATGGGTTGAAATGAAATATTCGAGAACGCTTAGGCCTTGTTTGAAGGAGCTCTTAACCGGCAATTCAATTAATTCGCCGTCCGGCTTGACCATCAAACCGCGCATACCGGCCAGCTGGTTGACCGTACCCCAGTTGCCTCGAGCTTTTGAATCAACCATCATAAATACGGCATCGTTTTCTTTAAACTGATTGCTCACCAATTTTTCAAGTTTGGATTTAGTCGCAGTCCACAATTCAATTGCCTTAGACTTCCTTTCATATTCTGTAAGCAGGCCCTGTTCATAAAGGGATTTATTTTCTTCGATTATTTTTTCAGTTTCAGCAATAAGTTCGTCCTTTTCTTTTGGTATTCTTAGGTCATCCATGCCCCAAGAAACACCCGATACTGTAGCGTAGTGAAAACCATACTCTTTGATAGCATCTAAAAATTCTACCGTCCGTTCTTCGCCGTAATTATGAAGGATCTCGGCTTCCATATTGCGCAGGTCTGTCTGATTAATAGTTTTATTTATAAAAGTATGATCTGGCGGCAACGCTCGATCGAAGATTATGCGTCCGACGGAAGTCTCAACCAAGTTCCTGTTAGAATCTTTGACGATTTTAGTCAGTTTGACTTTGATCTTAGATCTTAAGTCTATAACCTCATGCTCGTAAGCCATAATTGCCTCTGATTCAGAAGAAAATATCTTGCCTTCGCCAGGCGTTCCGGCAGCGATACTGGTCAGATAATAACAACCGAAAGTAATGTCGCGAGTCGCGATAGCAACAGGTTCTCCGCTGGCTGGTTTCAAAATACCATGCGTAGATAGCATTAGTTCGCGAGCTTCTTTCTGGGCCTCCGCGGTCAATGGTAAATGCACGGCCATCTGGTCGCCATCGAAGTCGGCGTTGAATGCCCGCGTGACCATGGCCGGGATCTTAATCGCCTTGCCTTCAATCAGTACCGGCTTAAAGGCTTGCACTGAAAGACGGTGGAGGGTAGGCGCGCGATTAAGCAGAACTAGTTTATCTTGGATCGCCTTATCTAGAGCTTCCCAGACTTCCGGTATTTCCTGTTCTATCAGATGGTTGGCCGAGCGTATATTGTGGGCCAGTCCGGTACTCTTTAAATAATGAATGATAAATGGCTTGAAAAGTTCCAGCGCCATATACTTAGGCAGTCCGCACTCGCTCATTTTCAAGTTAGGTCCGATAACGATAACACTGCGGCCTGAATAATCGACGCGTTTGCCAAGCAGGTTTTGCCTGAATCGTCCCTGTTTGCCCTTGAGCATATCGGCTAAAGACTTCAGCGCTCTTTTTTGACCGGTTGAAGCCGAAACCAGTGTCTGGCCTCTGCGCATGCTGTTATCAATAAGAGCGTCTACTGCCTCTTGCAACATTCTTTTTTCGTTCTTTGTTATAACTTCGGGTGCTTTCAGTTCCATTAAATGTTTTAAACGATTGTTGCGATTAATTACGCGACGATAAAGGTCGTTTAGGTCAGATGTTGCGAAACGGCCGCCATCAAGCTGAACCATCGGTCTCAATAATGGCGGGATGATCGGCAGAACATTAAGTATCATCCATTCCGGGCGGATATTATTGCGTAGCATACGCTTGAGCATTTTGAGGCGGCGGAAGACTTTTTTCTGGACGATAGGATTGACGATTTCTTTTAATGTGGTTTCGCCTTTCTTGATCTCCTCTTCTAGGTCGAGTTGCTCCAGTAACTTCCTTACTGCTTCGGCTCCAATTCCGGCCTCAAAAACTTCGCCGTATTTCAAAGACAGATCTCTGAAGTCCAACTCTGACAATATCTGGTACTTCTTGAGACTCTTGAGATTTTCTTTTTCCTTTTCACGTTGTTCTTTTATTTTGTCCTGCTCAGTCTCTTGTGGGGCATTTTTGATTAATGATCGGAACTCGGACTCCATTTTTTTCATGGCCTCGGTCTTGAGGTCCTCGTTCGTTTTCATGACGATATAGGCGGCAAAATAAATGACTCTTTCCATGTCCGGTAAAGAAACATCAAGTAATGTGGCTATGCGCGAGGGCATGCCGCGCAGGAACCAGATGTGGGCTACCGGGCTGGCCAGCTTAATATGGCCCATGCGTTCGCGCCTGACAATTGATCTGGTTACCTCAACGCCGCAACGATCGCAGACGATGCCTTTGTAGCGTATTCTTCGGTATTTGCCGCAGTAACATTCCCAGTCTTTGGTCGGTCCGAAAATAGCTTCCGAGAAAAGCCCTTCTTTTTCCGGTTTTTGCGTGCGGTAATTGATCGTTTCCGGCTTGGTTACTTCGCCATAAGACCACTGAAGAATTTCTTCAGGTGAGGCAAGCCTTAATTTTAAAGCCGAGAAGTCCATCCCGTTAGAGACAGGTTGCGACTCGGTCGCAACCGTGCCTAATTAGTCTATTCTTTATTTCCCGCCGAGATGTTTTGGCCACCGCTCACAAAAATCCATTTGGCCAGTGTGTCTCTAACGGGATCCATATCCCTTT
>CAYHQI010000075.1:2156-3653 GCA_964358785.1 uncultured Candidatus Saccharibacteria bacterium | reverse complement strand
CCAGTCATGACCGCTGGAGATATTGGAGCAAAAAGAATTAGTATAGAACAAGAGATTGCTAACTTAGAAGAGCTTCTTGAAAAAAAGAGGACGGAGTTGCGGAAACTGCAGAATAATTGTCCGCACCCCGATTTAGTAAAAATTAGATCACTTAGAAACAATGTTGATTTTTGTAATAATTGTGGGTTTGAGAAAAGGTACAAAGATATGGATGATAGGGACGACAGAGCGTTTAGAGCGCTGAACAGCTGACCTGATGGCCGGCTTTTTTATTTGGCTATGGTTGATATACTGGGTTTATGGCCGTTTATAGCACAAACGAAAAAGCTAGATTTGATTATGAAATATTGGAAACGCTGGAGGCGGGGATGGTTTTGACTGGGCAAGAGGTTAAGTCGGTCAAACGAGGTAGTGCTTCGATTAAGGGTGCTTACGTTAAAATATTAGGAGATGAAGCGTGGCTTGTGGGTGCGACAGTATCACCGTATCAAGCTGGTAATGTGTCGGTTGACTACGATCTGCAACGAACGCGCAAAGTGCTACTTAAGAAGTCAGAACTTAAATATCTCGCCGGCAAATCACAGGAGAGAGGATTGACTTTAGTACCGATTAGGTTGTATAATAAGAACGGTTTGATTAAGTTGGAGATAGGCATAGGACGAGGCAAAAAAAAAGCCGACAAACGAGAAAAAATAACTAAACGCGAAGTTGATAGAAAAATAGAACGCGCGTTAAAATCTGGGCGTTAGCCCGCCTAAGTTTTCGAACTATTCTTCAGGCGCTTTCAGCGCCTGTTCGAAAATTTTGGCGGGGTCTGACCGGCTTCGATGGGATTTCTTTTAAAATTTGCGCAAGTAGCGGATGGATAGTCACCGCTTTAATTCCCCTGTCCAAAATCATAATTGCCAATCAAAATAGCAATTACGCTTTAGCTTACGCTTAAGCGCGTCCTCTCGGTGATTTCTGCTAGCCGAATCAGGGCGTCATTAGCAGGATAAGATTCCGCTGCTTTTTAAATGTTTTAGTGGCGCAATACTAAAAACAAAAAACAGGTTTTCAGTTATTTTGTCGGGTTCTTAATTGAAAACTAAATAATCCGACTAAACTTGTAGTGCAATTTTAAATCATCTTCCAGACTGGGGTTCGACTCCCCACAGATCCACTGTGGTAGTAAAACAACGCCGGCCAAAAGCCGGTTTTGTTTTACTATTGCAGCAGAGCTGCAGGAGTCGAACTGAGTCCCCCTTTGGGGGACAGGTTCTTCCCAGAATTTTGCATCCGCCTTCGGCAGAGCCGTTCAGCATGGAGGCTTCACTAAAATTCTGATTTAAGCCAAGCAGTTGGCTTCAATGCCCACAGATCCACAGACAAAAATCCACCCACGGGTGGATTTTTGAATGGGGAGGTGTAGCAAGCCAACTGCTTGGCTTGCGTGGGGAATTGAACGGCGGAGCGATACACAACAAGCAATTGGCGAGTTGTGTCGCGAGCAGGTGG
>CAYHQI010000075.1:0-2056 GCA_964358785.1 uncultured Candidatus Saccharibacteria bacterium | reverse complement strand
GAACGGCGGAGCGATACACAACAAGCAATTGGCGAGTTGTGTCGCGAGCAGGTGGCTAGCCCGAGCTGTCGGAAGACAGCGAGAGGCGAAGCCGACTTCCCCACCCTAAAAAATGCCTATCTTTGGGCGTTTTTTGATATAATTTCACGTATGGACATACTAGCTAAAAATTTAAAAAAATTATTGAAACAGTCTTTGAAGAAAGGAAAATTTATTCTGACGTCCGGCAAAAATTCCAATTATTATTTAAATGGTAGAAATGTAACATTAGCTCCCGAGGGCGCATATGGTTCTGCGAATTTAATTTTTAAGATCATAAAGAAAAACAAAATTACCGCAATCGGGGGGCTGACTGTCGGCGCAGATCCCCTCGCCGGTGCCATCGCTTACCTCGCACATATTAAAAAATACCCTCTCAAAACTTTTATCTTAAGAAAAGAACCGAAAAGTCATGCAGATAAAAAACAGATAGAGGGACCCGAACTGGATAAAAAAGATGTAATACTTATCATTGATGACATAGCAACAACGGGAAAATCTTTAATTGAGTCAGCTCGAACATTAAGAACCCTTGGTTTTAAAGTTACAAAAGCGCTTGTTCTTGTTGACAGAGAGGAGGGTGCTAAAGAAAACTTGAATAAAATTGGCATAGAATTAAAATCGGTGTTTACATTAAGAGATTTACTATAAAATAATTATAAATTTTACCAATCAAAGTTTTCACTTCAACTGCGTTCAGTACAAGCCAATCTTCTCTACAAAGTCTGGTAATTTTTACCAGACTTTGTTTTAATAATGAACATGAATAAAGATTTTAAGAAGTGGCATGATAAAAAAGCAAGCTTGCATGAAAGGGGTTCTAGGGTATTTTTTCATGAACGCGAAGTATGGTGGTGCTCGCTGGGTTTAAATATTGGATTTGAGCAGGATGGCAAGGGATTCAATTTTGCCCGTCCAGTTTTAATTTTTAAGAAATTCAACAAGGAAACATTTTGGGCAATTCCGCTAACCACTAAAGTCAAAACTGGAAAATATTGGTTTCCTGTTGACCTCGGAGATGGGACAAAAAGAACTGCCGTACTTTCCCAGTTACGTTTAGCTGACGCCAAGAGACTCTATCAGAAAATAGGCGTACTAGACGAGAATCATTATCAAAAACTGACAGAAGCATTTATTGAGCTTTGTAAACCCAGTAAATAATAGTCAGAAACACCCTTGCGGGTGTTTCGAGGCCGAAGCCGTATAGGTTTTAATTATATCACGCGACCAATAAAAAATCAATAAGTTATCAACATAAGCGGATTTTGTATGAAATACCCGTATTTCTGGTCAATCAGGGTTTCCCCCTCCTTCGCTCTTCGAGCTTCGGAAGGGCGAAGCAATCTTCTCTACCAACACCACTGCTTCGCTCCTTGTGGAGCTACGCAGTGCGCAGCACACCATCAAAAAACACCACGAAAATGGTGTTTTTTGTTAGGCAGGCGTTATTCGTGCTCGGTTTTCCAAACAAAAAATTGACAAATAAGGCTGGCCGATATATTGTTACCGGTAGTTATTATACAAAAGGTGCTAGTTTATGGCTCAAAAAGAGACTCGTGTGCAAAAAATTGTACGCTTAACTTCCAAGAGGTTTCCATCATTATCCACATCAGGAACCGACATTGAGGAACTTGTTCGTTTCATTTTGGCCAAGCGAAATGGGCTAGAAAAAGTACGACGACAGAATATCGGCGATGATTATAGAGATAGAGATTATGCAAACACGGCATATTATCTAATGGCGCTTTCAAGCAAGGCTCTTGATAAGATTGCGCATATCAAGCGTAACGAAATTCGGCAACGACTAAGAAATAAGGCCTACCCATTTTCGCGGTTAAATAAAGAGTCGCGGGAAACACTGGTATACCTTCCCACTAGCTGGGTTTATGGAAGCGCCCTTCTTCTCTTGCAAGCCAGACAACACGATTAGGTACGCACCCGATAGAAAATCACACCGACCAATGTCGGTTTTTATTTTAGCGAGCGAGGAGCAAAATGTAAATTCTTATTACACACG
>CAYHQI010000074.1:0-3667 GCA_964358785.1 uncultured Candidatus Saccharibacteria bacterium | reverse complement strand
GAAGTTCAGGCCGTTGATCCCAAAACTGGCCAGCCGATAGAGGGTGGATTTGTAGAACTATTTGCCGGAGAAAAAACTTTGATTGACAGCAAGAATTTGCCCAGCTTGGATAAGCCGCTTAAAAAATTCAAGATTGATTCGACGGTAAGCCCATCGCCCTCGCCTAAACCCACTCCTTCGAGATTTCCAACTCCAACTCCAACTCCATCGCCGTCGCCTACACCCACAGTCAGACCTACACCAAGCCCAGTCCCTGCCTTTACGCTAGCACCCAAGTCGGTCATTACTTCGGTTACTCCGGCTAAACTGCAGAAGCCGAAGAGTGGCAATGCCGAGTTTGCTATTAACGGCCAGTATCTTACGGGGTCTAAGGCTGTATTTTTAAACCAGTTTGAGCTTCAGTTTTTCGTGGTGGACGGCTACACTATTTTTGCCACAGTCAGCCCGAATGTAGGGCAAGGCATTTATGATGTATTCGTAACTGCCGCTAACGGAGAAAAGTTAACTCTCTATCGAGCTCTGGAAGTTCAATGATCAAAAAAAGCCCGATAATAATAGCCGCTGTCGTATCTTTAGTTTTGGCCGCGTCTTTGTGGGGCGGTTTTTTTGGCGTTTGGCGTGATAGATTAACCGACCTTTTATTTACCGCTAAGCCTGCCTCGAGCGATATTGTCATTGTCGCTATTGATGAGGCAAGCATACAGTCAATCGGCCAGTGGCCGTGGCCGCGTGCGGTTTTTGGTCGTGTTATAGGCAACCTTGATTCGGCCAGTGTGATAGGTATTGATGTTAATTTCAAAGAGCCTTCAGGCAGGGGAGCTGTAGATGATGACTATTTCGCTCGTGCTTTGCGAGATTCGTTTGGCAAAGTTGTCCTTACAAGCGAAATTAAAGCAAACGATGATCCGATTTTGCCTCTTGAGCAATTCAGGGCTAATAGTTTGCATGGTTTTGCCAATGTTATTGTGGCTCCCGACGGAATGGTGCGTAGGTTTCGTCCGGAACAAAACGGCTATCTCTCATTCTCGCTCCAGATAGCACGTTCGCATCGAGAATCTAAAAAGTTGATGATCGAAAAGTTTCCGTCAATTGTACGCATAAATTACCGCGGTTTCGACAAAACGTTCCCAGCGGTTTCGTTCAGGGATGTTCTGGAAAGTAAAATCCCTGCCAGTTTTTTTAAAGACAAAATTGTTTTGCTCGGTGCGACGGCAACGGATCTGCATGATTACCACCAAACCCCATTCGGGCTAATGAGCGGCGTCGAGGTGCAGGCCAGTGTGATCCAGACTATTCTGGACGGGGCGATACTCGGCTCAAGTAACTGGGCCGATATGGCGCTTGTTATTTTATTAGTTTTTGCCACTGTAATTTTGGCGTTTCGAATCAAATCATTTGCCAAGCTGATTTTGGCGGTCATTGCGATTTTAGTGCTATATAATCTAGCCGCTTTTGTCAGTTTTGACAGATTTTTTATCCTTGATCTTTTCTATCCCAACTTGGCTATTATCATCGGTGCGGGGGTATCAGTGGCTTTTCAATACATAACGACCCATAAGGAGAAGAAATTCATAAAAGATTCATTTTCGCGTTATTTGGCGCCGGAGGTAGTAGAGGGACTCATCAAAGATCCATCCAAATTAAAACTTGGGGGCGAGCGCAGAACGGTTACAATTCTTTTTTCTGACATACGCGGCTTTACGACTATTTCTGAAAAAATGTCACCGGAGCAGTTAACCAGTTTTATGAATCGCTATCTGTCGGTCATGACAGAAATTGTTTTCAATCACGGCGGAGTAGTTGATAAATACATTGGTGACGCGGTGATGGCATTTTGGGGCGCGCCCTTGGCAGATGATAAGCACGCGTTACACGGAGTATTGGCCGCCCTGGATATGATGGCGGAGTTGAAAGAGGTTAATCGTCAGAATAGTGAGCTCGGCGAGCCGGAAATTGATATTGGCATCGGTCTTAATTCCGGTGCTGTGACCGTAGGGAACATGGGCTCGGAGAGAAGATTTAATTATACGGTTTTGGGCGATAACGTTAATCTTGCCTCACGCCTCGAAGGCTTAAATAAAACTTATGGCAGTAATATAATTGTTAGTCAGGCGACTCTTTCTATGCTTGATCAAGAGGATATTAAAAAATACAGTATCGAGTCTCGCGAGATTGGGGATGTGCAAGTTAAGGGCAAGGAGATTGCGACTAAGATTTATGAAATTAAAATTTCGGCGGCAAACGTCTTGTAGCACCGCTAGCAACCCCAGCGAGGTTGCTTCGCTCCGTTGAAAGCGTGGATTCACCTCGCAGTGATGAATATTATACTGCTCGGCGGCCATGCAATCCACCCTTTCAACGGTGCTACAAAACATTTGCCGTCCTCAATTTTTTACAAATGAAGCTAGGTGGAAAAACATATAATCTAAATTTAAAACTTACGAAACATGAGCTAGCGATATTTAAGAAGCTCAATACTCCGCGTAAGATACAGGATTTTTTGGAGAGGATGCCGATCAACTTTGATAAGGGCGCGGACACGCTTATGTCGCCCAGGCGTCTGTTGCGCGTGGGCAAGGCGCATTGCATTGAAGGCGCGCTTTTCGCGGCGGCGGCATTGTGGTTTCACGGCCACAAGCCGTTGCTTTTGGATTTGCAGGCTACCGACGACGACTATGACCACGTGGTGGCTTTGTTCCGCCATAACGGATATTGGGGCGCGATAAGCAAGACCAATCACGCCGTCCTGCGTTATCGCGAGCCGGTTTATCGTGGTATTAGGGAATTGGCATTATCATATTTCCACGAGTACTTTGACGACCGTGGTAAAAAAAATTTGCGTAACTATTCCCGGCCGTTTAATCTGGCGCGTTTCGGCACTGCTTGGGTTACGGCGGAGAAGGACCTGTGGCATATAGCCGAGACGCTTGATGACTCTCCGCACTCTCCGATTTTAACTAAAAGTATGATTGCCGGTTTGCGCCGAGCCGACAAAACTGAAATAGAAGCCGGCAAGGTGGTGCAATACAAAAAATGACGCTCGCCCTCTGTCACAAAAATTACAACAAGCGGGAGCGTAGCGCTTTTTATCGTTTACAAATTGCTAAGTAAATCTCTAGCCCGACTCTTTTAGTAAAAAGAGTCGGAGCGGGTTTACCGGCGGAGACGAAGGCTTTTTGTGAGCTCCGTCGAACAAAAAGACTTCGTGTAGCCGGACAGCCGAGCGCGCGTGCCAAGATTGTAATTTTTGTGATGAGGGCGGAGCTTTATTTTTTGACCGCCAACAGCCAACTGCTTTTAGATTCATCATCCCACCAGTTTTTGCGGAAGTAATTAAGAGAGTAACTGTGATTCGCGCCGAACCAGGTGTCGTGGAAATAGACTCTCTTGGCGGTGATTTTTTTGACGATGGAGTAGTGGTGCTCTTTGTGGCAGGGAATCCAATAGGTGACTAGAACCAAGCCCTTTTTTGAAACTTTTTTCAGGGTATTTAGCGAGGCACCCTCCCTGACCCTGAACTTCACCCCGCTTCTTTTCAAAAACTTGACTAGTTGGCCGTTGGATGTTCCGGCTGGCGTAGTCTTCAGTTTTCTGGCCAAATCCGCATCCAGGCAGCCCTTACACGCGTAATACAAGATAATTTTGGAGATCGGAAGAGCGTCGTGGT
>CAYHQI010000073.1:0-3802 GCA_964358785.1 uncultured Candidatus Saccharibacteria bacterium | reverse complement strand
CCAAAAATTTTAAGCGACATTGCTTGTAAGTTAATGAACAATCCTTCGCGGCCGTTGTTTTCGGGATAGAAAACTTTGTATCCGCCGGTTTCGATCGCCTCGATGGCATTATTGCCGTTCATCGCTTCATCAGGATAAAGACCCGGCGGAGCCGTGGTAATATTTTGAAACCTAAAAACTATCGCTACGAATAAAATAATAATGAGTACTACCCAGCGCATGTTCATTAATTGTATAATATCATAAAAAAATGAAAAATTGATCCACAGGCCCTGGGCTGGGTTGACATTTGTTATATAGTAGCGTAAACTTATTTATAGATAATTAAAAATGGAGGTTTTTATGAAATTCCTAGTGGAAATTTCAAGTAACACTTGTGAATTACTTAATGGATCAGTTATGGCTGAAGATATAAAAAATATACTTGCAAGTAAGCTTGTGCCTTTAACTCCAAGGCCGCTAATTAAGGTTTTTTATATTCCCGAGCCTAAAACTAAACATGAGAATGCTAGGCCTTCTGTTGAATAGTAGTAAGATAAAAGTTGACGTCACCATTTGGTGACGTTTTATTCTCCTTCGCCGAATACCGACCAACTTGTTGGTCGGATGAAGGCGTTAAAGGAGAATAACCCTTCCGAAGCTCGCCGAAGGCGAGCGAAGGAGGGTATTCGGCTTCGGAAGAATTCCGCTTGATACCGACCAGCTTGCTGGTCGGAGCTTCATTTTAGGTGTATAATAAAGAGGTCATGTCAAAACCCACTTTCGTAGCAAGAGTTTACTGGATTGAGCGAAAACAATGAAGAATGAGGAGGAATGGTCACCACTATTTCGACGAGCTCTGAATTGTTTGCAGCCAAGCCAGTAAAGTCGCAGTAGAAAACGGGATTTTGAGATGATCTCAAGATATGGCTGAAGGTGAATCTGTAGGTGGACAATCGAATACGCTTGAACAAGAGATTGCTCAAATTGAGCAAGATTTGGCGTCCAAACGTGCAACCCTCGAAGAGCAAAGGCAATCCGGTGTGATAGGCGAGGTTCCGCACGAAAAAGAAACTCTGCGGGAAGTGGTACGCGAACAATATGCCCCGCCTGTGCCACTCGTACCGTTAGCCCCGACGACTCCAAGTGTCGGGGTCCCGACCGGTAGCGTCGGGATTGAGCCACCCTCGTACCTATCCCCCGAACTCAAAGAAAAAGTGCAGGAGTTTGTAAATATTGCTTTTACCGTATCGCCCAGCGAGGCAATTAAGCGGGTTCGTGCAACTAATAATGCCGCACTGATAGACGCTTTTCACGACGCGCTTGTAGATGAGCTTTATAATTATTTATTAGAGAGAGGAAAGATCAGGAAGTTCTAACTAAATGATTTTACTCATAATTTTACTGGCGATTCTAGTGGTTGTTGCTATCGCGGCTTTTGTTTTGGTCGGCGGGATGCGGACACGCGGCCAAGTCGAGAGGGCGCTTAATATGTCGCTCTTTTTGATTCGTGTGCCACGCGAAGCGCCGACCACAAGCGGAGGCCAGCAGAGGCCAGAGAAAGAGCTGATTGCGATTAGTGAACAATTGCTGGCCGGTTTTTCGAATATCCATTCCAAAGGCTGGAATAAGTTCATTTATGGTGAACCGTATGTGGCGCTAGAAATGGCCGTACACCATATAGGAGAGGAGACGCATTTTTATGTTGCCGTACCCAAGAGTAATGAGGATATAATCGAGAAGCAGATTTACGGCCTATATCCGACTGCTGAAGTAAGCAAGGCAAAAGATTACAATATTTTTAATCCTCAAGGCGCAATGGCTGGCGCTTATTTAAGTTACAATAATTATCCGATTTTACCGATTAAAACATATCAGAAAATGGAGACTGATCCGATCGGTGGCATATTGACGGCCATGTCTAAGCTTCAAGCTGAGGGCGAAGGCGCGGCGTTGCAGGTTCTAATCAGGCCGAGTCATGCTGATAGTCAGAAATCTTTGGCCGTGAAGGTATCTCGCGAAATGCAGTCGGGTTATCAGTTCAAAGAGGCGCTACAGAGAGCGACCCATCCTTCGAAACCAAAGACGCCAGACCCCAACAAGCCACCGGAACCGGAAAGGCCGAAGGTGGTAACGCCGGCCGATGAAGAAATTATCAAGGCCATAAGTGGCAAGGCCAGCAAACAGAGTTTTGATGTTAATATCCGTTTGATGGCTTCGGCGCCGTCTGAAATTCGCTCTCAACAGATTTTACAGGATTTCGAGGGGTCATTTGTGCAATTTTCATCGCCGGATATGAATAGTTTGAAGGCGAATAAACTGACTGGTCGTTCGCTGAATAAATTGATTTATAACTTCTCTTTCAGATTATTTGATAATAGCCAATCAGTGACCATGTCAACGGAAGAGATTGCAAGTTTTTATCATTTGCCGGTATCAACCACTTCTGCTCCCAAGGTTAAATTTCTTAAAGCCAAACCAGCAGAACCGCCGCCAAATCTACCGCAAGAAGGTATTGTGCTTGGCCGCAACATATTTCGAGGGCAGGAATTGCCTGTGCGCATGACAGACGAAGACCGTCGTCGTCACCTATACATAATCGGTCAAACTGGCACTGGTAAGTCAACCTTGATGAAGGCAATGCTACGCCAGGACATTGAGAGTGGCAAGGGAGTCTGTCTGATCGATCCGCATGGCGAGTTCGCCGAGTTCGTGCTTTCGATTGTACCGCAAGAGCGCGCCAATGATGTTATCTATTTTGATCCGGGCGACATTGAGCGACCTATCGGTTTAAATATGTTAGAAATGGATCCCGCGCATCCGGAACAAAAGACGATGATAATAGATGAGCTTTTTGGCATAATGGATAAGCTCTACAATCTCAAAGAAACCGGTGGCCCGATGTTTGAAAAGTATTTTAAAAACTCGCTTTATCTCTTGCTCGATGACTATGAGCATGATATTCCGACTATCTCGGATATTTCGAGGGTTCTCAACGACGATGATTATAGGGCAGACAAATTAAGTCGTGAAAAAAACCCACTTGTTAAGGAGTTCTGGGAATTGGAGGCGGAGAAGGCTACCGGCGATCAAGCACTGTCTAGTTTTTCTCCATACATAACTTCCAAACTCAATAACTTCATATTCAACGAGTTTTTGCGCCCGATTATCAATCAGAAGAAAAGCGCCTTCAACTTCCGTGAAATAATGGATAGTTCCAAGATCTTGGTGGTTAATTTATCTAAGGGCAAGATCGGGGATCTTAATGCCAATTTTATCGGCATGCTTATTGTCGGCAAGCTATTGCGTGCGGCTTTGTCTAGGATAGATATACAAGACGAGAGGGCGCGCACGGACTTCTATCTTTATATGGACGAATTCCAAAATTTCACCACCGATAGCATTGCTACGATCTTGTCGGAGGCTCGGAAGTATCGCCTAGACATGGTTATCGCTCACCAATTCATCAAACAGCTCAAAGAAAATATTCGTGACGCGGTATTCGGCAATGTCGGATCCATTGTGACCTTTCGTATCAGTCCCGACGATGCCGAGTTTATGAAGAACAAGTTCGCGCCGGTTTTCAGCGAGCAGGATCTGATGAATATAGACAATCTGAACGCCTATGTTAGTCTTTTGGTGAACGGACAAACAACGCGGCCATTTAATGTTAAAATAGAAACCGAACGCGTATTTGGCGTCGATTCGCCCGATGTTGCTGCCGCTTTACGCGAGATGTCGCGTTTCAAATACGGCCGCCCGCGCGAAGAAGTAGAAGCAGAAATCATGGCGGGACGCAACGCGAGTTAAAAGTTCATAAAGT
>CAYHQI010000072.1:0-3841 GCA_964358785.1 uncultured Candidatus Saccharibacteria bacterium | reverse complement strand
TTCGTTCATAACTGTTTTGATGGCTT
Organism: uncultured Candidatus Saccharibacteria bacterium; assembly: GCA_964358785.1. Taxonomy (GTDB): domain Bacteria; phylum Patescibacteriota; class Minisyncoccia; order 2-02-FULL-40-12; family IGHO2-01-FULL-4-A; genus 2-01-FULL-44-17. The sequence goes on along the minus strand of CAYHQI010000072.1, from coordinate 3,815 downwards.
TGAAAATATAAAAAGTTACGGATTTATTTCTTATTTTCATAAACTTAGTTCTCTCCATTATACACACTATGATGCGGCCGCATCATAGTGTGTATAATGGAGGTTTTGGTTATTTGATTAAATCTTAATTAGACTGGGTTTCTGCTAGGAACGGCAGGGACAGCGTAAAAAACTTTTTTGCCAGTTGCGGTTCTTTTGATTACGCTTGCCTCAACGAGCTCGCTAAGCTTGCGCTTAAGAGTGCGCTTGGCAATGTCGGAAAATTTGGCAAAAACTTCGATGTTCTGAACTCGCTCACGACTGGCTACAAATTGAGCGATTTGTTTGTGGGCAAAGCCTAAAAAATCCGGAAATGTTTGGGAATTGATTTGATTTTTCTCTGGTTTCAGATTCTGCTTGTCTATCTTGCTGTTCACTTTTTTTCCTAGATGATTATTAAAAATGGCTGATTCTAACAATAATAAATCCCGCTCAAGGAGCAGGGGAGCGATCGGTTCTTTTAATACCAGGTGTTTTAAAATATTTAACAAACTTAAAATGTTTTTGATTTGGTAAACTAACTTGGCTTCATATTGTGCGACGTGAGCACCATCATTGACCGTCCCCTCGCATCTTAAAAAAATTATATATTGTTCGAGCAATTTCTCCGATCCTTCGTTCAATAAATCCACAAAAAACTTATCGTCCGTAGTGGCGCTTAGCTTAGCAATCTGCCTGAAGCATCTGGCAAAAATTTTAACCAACAACTTATCGCTCACTCTCCACTCTTACTACAATCCCTTGGCTTTAGTCAACCCCGTTATTCCGAAAATAGTTCTTGAGCTCGATCCCAAAACTCCGGCTGATCTTGTTTGATTTTCATATAATACCACCACTCGGCACCCCAGAGATATTGGGTGTCAAAACCGGTTTGACCGGCAAAATCAATCATCTCATTGAACTTATCTATGCCCATGCGGCTAAGTAGGATGTCGTTTGCCGTGCCCACAATTGGCCGACGCAGCCACGGCTCGGTTGATAACTCAATCAATATCTTGGGTTTCTTGCCATAAATCAGCTCAACTAAACTTTGCTTAATCCTGAAAAATCCCGGCGTGATAGGATAGCGGAACGGACCGCTCTTCCACCAAACATAAAGATATAGACTTGAACCAAAAACATCGGCTCGTTTATAGGCCTGGAACCACGGGTCGAACTCACCGCTTGAAGTAAGCAAGACCGGTTTCGTTGGATCAAGTTTTTTTACCAATGCTATTTCTTTTTCTAAAATTTCTTCGTCCAGTTCACCACATAAAGAACGACTGAAAAACGCCAAGTACGGCTCATTCTCAACCTGCCAATATTTAATATTTTCGTAACTCTTGTAGCGATTAGCCACCATCTCAATATATTTCAAAATTCTTTCTTGTTTATATTTTTTAGCCTCTATCTCAGATTTCTGATTTTGGATTTCAGACTTTAACCACTCCGGCTCATGGCACTCCGGCCAGCCCGGCAACCGCCGGCCAACAGCCAATATCACCGACGCGTCGCGCTTGCGCGCTTCGTTCATCTGATAATCAAGCTCCGAAAAATTAAATTTGCCATTTTCCGGTTCGATCATCGGCCAGTGAGCGGTGAATCTAAAGTTACGAACCTTAAGGTCGTCCAATAGCGCCAAATAAACCTCCCTCCAATTAAGCTCCAGCTCATCAGAATGGAATTTGCTGAAAGAAACTCCGTAAGCAATATTATCCGGTAACGGCCTGACTGAAAGCACATAAAAAACCGTCACTAACAGAAGTACGGCGATCAAAAATATTTTTAACTTATTTGTTTTCATATGAGCTTTTGATATCTGGACTTGCGATTACCAGATATTAAAGAATTATAAGAAAAGTAGAGCGAGACCGGCTATTATGAAGATGGCGGCAACAAGTTTACGCAAAATAGCATGGTAATGAGTGGCCTCATAAAAATATTTCGGGAATCTACCGGAAAATAAAACCGTCAGAAGCAGCAGAAACGCGAACTGAATGCCGGTCAAAGCGCTAACAACGGAGACATCGCCAAGCTTTATCGCATAAAGTATCATCAAAAAAGCAAAACCGGCGATGACTTTGTTGGCAACAACGGCTGTCTTGGTGCCCATTGAAGATGTTTTGATGTTTTCTAAAATAGCTTTGGCATTATTGGACCATAAAAATATGAGCGCGACTCCCAGAACATTGGCCAGTCGCGACCAGAAAAAACCGTTCCAAAATGTCGTCTGGCTGAAGAGTTCTTTCAGAAAAACTGTCGAAAAACCGAACAAAGCACCGGCAATTATCAAAAACAGAGTAGCTTTTTTTGTAAGATGGAAATAAGAAGTTACAAAAGTCCCAATGACAAGTAATATAAAACCGTACAAAAAATTACCGGTCAAACTACCGCCTAAAAACACAAAACTAAAACCAAAAGTCGCGATGGCGTTTACCGCGCCAAATGCCGGCGCTACATCCGATGCGTCCGATAATTTTAAGGACTTATACAAAAAAAGTATTGAAAAAACGTAACTGACACCGGCTACAAAGGACAGCCAGAGTACCGTCATAGTCGGCGCCAAAACCACGCCAAATGGCAAAAGCAAAATGGCCACGCCCGATAGGGCTCCAATATAAAAAGTATAAACTACCGGCTTACCGATTAATGCCGATGTCACCAAGTACTTATCTACCAAGGTAACAATCGCATTAAGAAATTGGGCAAAAATTATGAGATAAATCCAGATCATTGAGATAGTGAGTTAGTTTCGCAGATTTTTTTGTATTCGTAAGCGGAAGGACGAATACGACGCTCCATTGTATCGTAATTCATTTCGACAAGCCCGAATCTCGGCTCAAACCCATGCGCCCACTCAAAGTTATCTAAAAGTGACCAATAAAAATATCCGCGAAAAGCCACCCCGTTCGACTTAGCCTCGCCATGGTCCTCCGTACTCGCGCCTTTGGCGCGAGCGAGACTTCTAACGGGGTCCACGCCATCATGAATAGCACGATTAACCCAATACAGATGATTTTTTATAAATTTGGCTCTCTTGGTATCCACGGCATCGGCAAGGCCATTTTCGGTAATGTAAATTGGTTTGCGGTAATGCTTAAGGCGCATAAGAACATTATATAAACCTTTGGGATATATGTCCCAGCTCATATCAGTTTTTTCTAAATCTAATTTTCCGTAATAAATAATTGGGCGGTAATAATTTACGCCTATGAAATCCAGTTGGTTCTTAATCTTATTCAAAAATCTATGGTTGCGAAACCAATTCATAAACATTGACAAAATGATGCTTAGTGGGTTATTGCTGTGATGATAATCAACTTGGTCTGCTACGATACCGACAAGTGAACTTGGTAGGATCGCCTTTATTTTTTGGTATGCCACATTGTGCGACGTGATTAAGTTATCCGCAACTCGTAAAAGTTTAATAAAGTTTTTTTTAAACGGTGGCCAACTGCCTTGGGCGTAACCCTGCCCAACATAAACCATAGGCTCATTCATGGTTATCCAAAACTTTACCCCTGTCCCCCCTTGGCCGCCGAAGCCTTGGCGAAGGCTGGCTAGCCTACTAACCACGTATTCGCAATACCGCGCAAAATAAAAAGACGCTTTTTTATTTTCAAATCCACCCATTCCTGCAAACCAAATAGGTAAAGTAAAATGCCAGAGCGTAACAAAAGGCTCTAATCCCCTGTTTCGCAACGCCTGCAATACTTTACGATAATGCTCGATAGTGCCTTCGTCGAATCTTCCCTCCTCTGGCTCTACCCTCGCCCACTCAATTGAGAAACGATGTG
>CAYHQI010000071.1:0-3847 GCA_964358785.1 uncultured Candidatus Saccharibacteria bacterium | reverse complement strand
GTCTAAATTTTCCATAAATTAATCATTTAAAAATCTAATTTTAAAAATTGGCGGTGTATTCTTGAAATAGCTCGAACGGAATTCGCTCCTCGTCCCGCTTCGCGGGACTCGGAATGGGCGGGCGGGCAAAATGAATTAAAAAGCCGAGAGCATTAACAATTTCAAGTTTTTAATTGAGTTAAGTATAATTCAATTTAGCAGATTTTTCAATTAAAAAGGATTGAAAAATCTACTGGCTTTGACGGCAAATTACTTTAAAAATTTAAGAAGGCTACAGCGATGCTATTTTAGATTGAATTTCCGTATCGATAATTTGAGGTAACTCTCTTGGATTTACAACCTGCCTCGCGTTTTTATCAAGAAGAGAAGCCAATTTGTCCTCAACCAAGTGTCCTATTCGTCTTTGCGCTTCAAATGCTGTTTCTCCGGAAAGCTTCGTTCGCCCTTCTTCGTTTAGTTTAGCACACCTTTGGTTAGCTTCATTTTTATCTACGCGACGGTCTATGTCATTTATTTGTTTATCACCGATATTTTCTGCGAGGCCTGCCCAATCGCTACCAATAGTATAATCGTCAACGTAATGTTGTATTAAGTAGGCAATATTTTCCAGAGAAAGCGACTCAAGTTTCAAAATACGCTCAGTTTCGACCAGCGAACCGTGTCCAACCGAATTTGCCAACCGAATAATTCTTTCATTAAAGCCGGCCTCTCGCATCTGACGCGTTGATTCTTCGGACGCTTTTTCGAAACTATCCCATGACAATCCCCCAGAAATAACAATTTCCGTTTCTCCTTTTTTAAAAAAATCATGCAGTGCAGCAGCGAGTTTTAAATCTTTTACAATTTCTTCTGGGAGATTTAATTTTTCTGCTAAGATGCTAACGCGGGCAACTTCAACTAAGCAATGTTCAGAAACGTTGCCCCAATCTCGTTTGCCCTCTTTTCTCTCCCAGAGACCTGCCGTTTTGTGCAGTCTCAAAGCCTCTCGCATATGTAATCCGAGCTTTACAAAATATTGTCTTTTTTTATCGGTAAATTGTTCTAGATTCTCGCGCATAAAAATATATTAAAGATTATTTTAACAAATCTTCCAATTAAAGACCAATCTTCGAAGATTGGTCTTTTGTGTTATCTTTTACTGCTTGCAGTATTGTTCTACAAAATCTATTGCCCCTTGGATGTTAGCTTTTCGTCCTCCTTTTTCAGGTAGTGGTTTTTCGCCATTTATAATTGCTTGGAAATCAGCACACGATTCGGTAAGGAATTTATCATGACCCTGCTTGATCTCCTGTAAAAGTTCCTTTGCTTCTAGTGAGCATCCCTTGAATCCTGTCTCTGGGTTATAGGGGAGTCTTGTATCAAAATCTTCATGCTCACCGAGTCTCACATAAACTATTCCCTTATCAGGATCAAATAGAGTATTCTTTTCAACACCCTCTCCCGCACGAAAGCTAGCACAATTTACTGCAAGCTCATTTCCTGTCTGAACTTGAGCAATTGCTGGTGTAAACACAGCAAAAGAAAGATAGACAGCAGTTGCTAAAGCGCCAAATACGGCGATCGCAGTGAATACACGAGCTGGATTTGAAAGTATTTTTTTCATAGTTTTATGGTCTTTTTATTAGTAGACATTATTAATGCCAGTGCGGTCTGTAGATTTGTATTCCATTACAGAAGTCCATGCGCCGCCATTACACCCAGAGGTTCCATCATTCATTATCGAATCTGCTGTACAATGGTGAGCCAGTCCAAAGGAATGACCAGTTTCATGCATAATCAAACGCTCCCGACTATTGGTGCCAGCATTATTCCACCAAGTGTTGTCCACATGAACTGTAGATCTTACTCCGCAGGGGTAGGAGACGCTCCAAAAAGAACAGTAAGCAGAAGAGTTGACCGTATCATGATTTTCTCCAGGGGAAGCTGGGTGACTTAGATAGTCAAAAACGATATCAGTGTAGTTATTCCATGAACCTGTACAGGTATACTGTTGCATATTGATACCATTAGTCCAGTCATTCATCTCAGAATATCCAGTAGTTGAGTTCTTTACTCTAGTATATGCACCCGTCTCTTGGCTGTTACAGTTATCGGACGAGGTATAGATTAGGCCAGAATAACCAGTTGCGGAACTCATCCATAAGTGGCCGACACCTGGGTAAGTCCCTTTTGTATGGTTTGCAAAAACCACCGCAGCAGGCACGATCAGGAAAGTAAAAACAAAAAAGGCAACAAAATATGTTTTTATAAATTTTTTAATTATAATTCTGAAAATATATTAATTATCTAAATAATAACAAAATATAAGAAAAGTTTACATACAATCTGCCTGTGGATAACTTTTTGGTTATTTATAATTAAGTTTGCCTATTTTTATTGAGGCCCAATTTCCTGAATGTGCTGGAGTAATTCTTTTACGGATTTTGAGCAACCAGCAAAACCAGTTTCTGGTTCGTATGGGAGATAAACAGTCATATCTTCTTGGCTAACATTATCTAGCCAACGAACTACAACTAATTTGTTGTCTGCATATAAAGTAGTATCCCGTTCAGTTACTGGAACTGTGAGACGAGAACAAGTTTCGTACAATTTAATACGATCCTCCGCCGAGTACATACCGCACAATTCCGAAGGAAAATTCCTAACGCAATCTTTATATGTCTGCATTAAATCTGTCGTATTTCTCGGCGACTCCGTATTATTCCTCGATAAAAAGAATGTTAACGCGCCAAAAACTACTATAATAGCGAGAATTGTAATCCAAAAAAATCTACTTTTCATATTATTTTATTATACATCTTATAGTGCTACGATAACAAGTGTTTTTAAAAATTCGTCGCCATTGCGCGAGCAGGCAAAAAGCGGAGGCGGAGATCCGCTATGAGAGAAAGTCAAGCGTTCAAGTTATAGCGAAAATCGCTAAAGCATTAGGTGTTTCAATAGAAGAATTAATAAAATAACTATGGATAATTTTAAGAAAATCGAAGGGGTCGAAAATTCAATCGAGTGGAAAGAGCGATTTGAACAAATCACTCTTGATAGTCTGCATAAAGCCTTGTCGGTACACGATAATCTTGGTGAAACCGGCGAAGAACTCGTTCAAAAAAATCAATTTGGAGAAACCGCATTAAGAGTTGATATTGAATGTGAAAAGGCAATTCTTGATTTTTTAAAAGCAGCAGGAGTTCCAATTCGAGTTATTTCTGAAGAACATGGGCAAGTTGATATCACAGAAAATCAGCGCTACTTAGGTATTTTAGACGGACTGGATGGATCAAATGTTTATAAGAAAGAACGAGGACGTGCTAGATATGGGACAATGTTTGGAATTTTCGATACCACCAATCCAAGCTATTCAGATTATCTAGTCAGTGGAATAATGGAACATTCGACGAAGCGATTGTTTGTTGCCAAAAGAAATGGTGGAGCCTTTGTTGTTGAAGGAGGTAAAAGGATGCCCATTCATTCCTCTAGCAGAACTCAACTTGATCCTGCGGCACAAATTTATATTGACGAATATTTTGAGGTAAATAGAGAAACCTTTTCAAAAAAATTAAAAGGGTTTAATACGCATTATGGTGGTTCTTCCGCTGTCTATTATGCTGATGTGGCTTCTGGTGCCGCAGATTTGGCTCTCGAATGTACGCGTAAAAATAATCTTGAGATTGCTATCGCATATGGATTGGAAATGGAGGCTGGTGCAGTTATGGTTGGTCTAGATGGAGCGTCTCTTGGTGATAAAAAATATTTAGAATTCGGACAAAAAGAAAAAGTGCCGATAATTACCGCAGCTACACGAGAGTTGGCTGAGAGATTACTTGAACACATTAAGACCAAAGAATGAAAA
>CAYHQI010000070.1:0-3890 GCA_964358785.1 uncultured Candidatus Saccharibacteria bacterium | reverse complement strand
TAATATTAGGTAATTAGTTGGAATAGTAACCAACGGATGTTAATATATTCGTATGGTTAAGGCAAAAACTAATGTATTTAATTGGGTAGCCAACTTTTTACGGGGCAGAAAGTGTATTTATTGCGGTTCCTTCAAGGTGTGCAAAACTCATAGAGGTTACGTAAAGTGCGGGAAGTGTAAGAGACAGAAAAGCTTAAAACAATTAAAGAGGGAGATAGCTATCATCACGGGATTCTACCAGCTCTTGCCTGCCTACCGTGTGGCTTCCGATCTCGGGGTTACCTACCAAGCGGTTAGTCGAGTCTATCAGAAGCTCCGAGAAGCCCTCTACCACATTGCCGAGCTAGAAGGAGGTAAGCTCAAAGGAGAGATAGAGATTGACGAGGCTTACTTCGGGGGACGCCGTAAGGGGAAGCGAGGCCGAGGAGCGGCGGGCAAGAGTATTGTCTTCGGTCTTCTAGAAAGAGAAGGGCGAGTCTACACCAAGGTAGTGACCAATGTTACTGCTTTGGAACTCATGGCTCACATCCGGTTGCATACTCGGAAAGGATCAGTTTATTACACCGATACTTTCCGAAGCTACAACTCTCTCAAACGTTTGGGTAAACACCACCGGTTAAACCACAGTAAAGCCTTTGCCTATCGGGGAAAGAACCATATCAACGGCATTGAGGGCTTCTGGAGCTACGCTAAGCATATCCTCTACAACTACCGAGGGGTTTCCAAATACCATTTTCCCATGTATCTTAAGGAAGTGGAATATCGCTACAACCATCGCCAAGACAACCTTTTCAAACTATTTGTGCACATCTACTTTGGTTACGTTTCCGTCTAATTACCAAATTCTAAATTAGCCAACAAATATTTTTTTATCAGCGCCATATCGGGGTGCTTTGATGATTATAGAAAGAAAAAATACGATGATTTATTGGCGTTGGCCGACACGCCACTCTTGTCTGACGAAAAAAATATTTGTAAAAACCATAGAGACTGGTTTTTTGAAAAGAAAAAAACAAACAAAGCGCTATCAGATAAATTAATTAGTGTGTTTTACTCCGAGATTACAGAAAAAGACGCGTGGAACACTATTGGCAATGTTGTTGGTGACGGCGAAAGGAGGTTGCTACAAAACACTTTTGAGTCGCTGGATAACAAATTTCAACTTTTTTGGCCAACATTCAAATACAATATTGATATCAATCAAAAAAAGCAGAGAAAGATATGGGCAGGGTGGGAACAAAAATAACAGAAATGCTCGAGTCGCTAAGTGTTTTTTTAAGCCATTCGGTCCGTTTGGACTAGAAAAAACAAAACTATTTTTGATTTATAGGCCACAAAAATCACAAGGTGGCAAAGCGATTGATAAAAATATTTTATCCCTTGAAATCAATAGCCTCAACAATACTTTTGACCTAGATAATTTTTGGTTACTTTTTGTGCACGAAACTATACACGCAAACTTCGAAACCGACAAATATCGCGAATGGCTAGATGGGTTTATCTCTTTGAGGAAAGATTCACATGGGATCTTTAAAAAAATACCACCAAGAGAAGTACTCGGTGAAATAATAGTAAGCTCTTTTGTGGCAGGGGGCTATTTGGCAGAAAAATATTTTGGGTTAGACATAATTGATAATTCTCAAAGGGCATTATCGGACTTGTATTCACAGAAAAAAGAAAAAATCGTGAACGACATCAATGGATTAAGGTATTTTTCTAGAATTGCAATGAGAGAAAGGATAAAAGAATATCTTGAAAAAGGAAAATCAATAGATAAAGATCTATTGAGGTTTGTGTGGGAGACAATTGGCGATTATGAGAAAACCGCCCTTTCGGACGGTTTCTAGTGTAGCCACCTTAGACGAGAGAAGCTATTTTGTTATCGTCAATCGAACAAAGTAAAATGCGAGACAAAAATCTTTTTACTTCTTCGCAACGATAACTGGGATTGCTTGAAAACCCCCTGTGGTCAATGGTGGCTTTATTTGCAATACAGTCGCCACGACAACTTAGTCTTGCGAAGCAATCATCGCATGTTGCTATGGAGTCTATGGTGAATTTACGGATGGCGGCATATCTCTGACGGTCAAAAACAAACCTTGAAAGAGTCGCGCAAAAATAGCCGAATATAAACTGGAGTTGAGCAATTTCGTTACCAATAGCCATGCGATTACAGGCGCTCACCATGCCTGCCGGTGTTACAAGAAAGTTGTTGCCCGACACAGTGGTTTTTCTATTTAGTAAAAAATGTTCTGGACCATTACGTTTTATGCCCAAGGCCACACTTGATGTTTTGATTTTTCTGACAAAAGGAACGCTCAAATTTATTGACAAAAGTAGTTAGAACAAGCGTAATTCGCATAGAGCAACATCTTTTGTTAAAAAGTACAATATTGAAAAAGTGGCTTGGTGGTGGTATATTTCACAATAGTTGTCAACGAAAATCGCGGATTGACGCGGAACTTAACCCCAGTATCACGTTGGATGCTGGGCAGGCGCAGAAAAACGCGGAAAAACACAACAATCGTTCCTTGACAATTGGCTTCAGTAGTGAATTTATCAATTGAATTGTCATCTCCGTGAAAACGGAGATCCAGTTCCTATGAAAATTGAATAAAGGTTTCTAGTCACAAAGCGAGATGGACATCTTTGTTTAATTAACGCTGACTTACGCGCCCGCCTGCAACGCTTTGCATAGCAATGCGGGCAGGGAATTTTACCCCAGCACCGCATTGGGTGCGGGGCACAGTGCGGAACAACGCGGAATAAATGCATATTATTTAAGATTGTCTTTGCCGACAATTTTGAATTAGTGAATCAAATCTACCTACGGGTGGATATTCCAGAAAAGGAGGCCTGTGGCCATGAAAGTGAAAGAAAGTTTTGGTTGGCGCAACAGTAAAGCAGGCAAGGGCGGTCTCCAAATCCTCTTGCTTGCTGTCTTCATCGGTTTGATTGGTTGCGGAGGAGGAGGTGGCGGAGGAACACCGCCACAACAGAAGTACAATTTGGCCGGCACACTCACGGCCGATGACGGCAGTGGCCGTTCGTCGTCTGCGATCGTGCCGGTAGTGGGGGCGGAAGTCTCGGTGCGAGGCCAAAGTGGCAAGACTGCTTTGACCAATGCGTCGGGGAATTTCACCCTCCAGAATGTTCTCGGCGGGCAAATCATCGTGGATTTCAAGAATACAGCCACGACCAATCCCACCATCATCGCCCAAGCGAAGGAGATTCTCCTTAATAAAGATATGAATTGGGGAACGCTTCCTTTGGAGGGCGGATGCGGAAACGGCGTGAAAGAAGGCGCGGAAAAATGCGACACTGGTGCCAGCAATGGCCAGGCGTGCGTTCCCCAATACGGCGGAGTCTGTAACTACTGCTCGTCCACCTGTGCCGAAGTCTCGGTTGAAGGTGGATTCTGCAATGACGGCATCGTCCAAGACGAGGAAGGTTGCGACGATGGGAATATGACTGATGGCGATGGCTGTTCGTCCGCCTGCGTGGTGGAAAATCCCGTCGGTCCGGTCTGTCCCAACGCTCAAGTGGAACAGGGCGAAACCTGTGACAGCAATGTCACCGCCTGCAATACGGCCTGCTATGCGGGAACCAAAACCTGCAACGCCACCTGCAATGGCTGGCTCGCCTGCAATATCGGCGCGAAAGCCTGCGGAAATGGCGCGAAAGAGGGTTGCGAAGCCTGCGACGACAGCAATCTCGTCAGCAATGACGGTTGCTCGTCCGCCTGTCAAATCGAGACACCCAATCCCGAATGCGGGAACGATATTCTCGAATCAGGCGAGCAGTGCGATGATGGCGTAAGCAACGGCATCGTCTGCGCGCCTGCCTACAACAGCGCGTGCAACTACTGTTCGGCTTCTTGCCAAACAGTG
>CAYHQI010000069.1:0-3912 GCA_964358785.1 uncultured Candidatus Saccharibacteria bacterium | reverse complement strand
GACCCTCGGCGGGGCTACCTCTAACGGGATGAATATATTACTATTTTCTCTTTTGGCTTCGGTGGCGGCGTTGGCATACGGCGCGGTTTTGATTTGGCAGGTTCTTGGTAAACCGCAGGGTGATGAAAAGATGCGTGAGATTGCCCGTGCTATACAAGAGGGCGCTTCGGCGTATCTGACGAGGCAGTATAAAACGGTTTTCATAGTGGGCGTGGTGGCGGTGCTGATATTATGGAAATGGCTTGGCGGGATGTTGGCATTAGGTTTTGTAATTGGCGCTGTTGCTTCAGCTCTCGCCGGTTTTGTCGGCATGATGGTAGCGGTGCGGGCTAATGTGCGGGTAGCCGAAGCGGCCCACCAAGATTTTCTTTCAGAAAACCTAAGCGGGCAAGCTCTCCACCAAAGAAGGTTAAAAAATGCCTTTGGACTTGCCTACAAGGGTGGTGCGGTAACCGGTTTTTTTGTGGTTGGCTTGGCGCTGTTGTCGTTGACACTTTTTTATTGGTTGACAGGTGATGTCAAAGCGCTAATCGGTCTTGGTTTCGGTTCTTCTTTGATCTCGGTTTTTGCCCGTCTTGGCGGAGGGATATTTACCAAGGGCGCCGATGTGGGCGCTGACTTAGTTGGAAAGGTGGAGGCGGGTATTCCTGAAGATGATCCGCGCAATCCCGCGGTGATCGCCGATAATGTTGGCGACAATGTTGGCGATTGTGCCGGCATGGCCGCTGATCTTTTTGAAACTTATGTTGTGTCAGCGTTGGCGGTGATGCTTCTTAGTAATTTGATATTTGCCGGAGATAAAAATGTTGTCGAGCTTCCGCTTTTAATAGGTGGATTAGCGGTGGGCGCATCTATTGTAGGTTCACTTTTTGTAAGATTAACCAAAAGTATAATGGGTGCTCTATATCGAGGTCTTGCTGTTGCCTCTGTTGTTTTGGCCGGTCTATTTTATTGGGTAGTGGATTGGGCTTGGGAAAATAGCGCCTTAAAAAATCTGGCTACGTTTGAAATTAGTGGTACGGACATTTTCTTGTCTTTGCTAGTAGGTATTTTTGTTACGGCATTGATGGTTCTAATTACTGAATTTTATACTTCCAAAAACTTTCCTAGCGTAAAAGCAATTGCTAAAGCATCAACAACTGGTCATGGCACTAATATAATCACGGGGCTGGCAGTATCAATGCAGGCAACTGCTTTGCCCGTGATTGTCATAGCTGGAGGTATGTTCTTAGCCTACTGGCTGGCAGATATTTATGGTGTTGCGCTAGCGGTGACGAGCATGCTTTCTCTTACAGGAATTATAGTTGCCATAGATGCTTTTGGGCCAATTACTGATAACGCCGGCGGGATTGCCGAAATGGCTGGTTTGCCCAAAGAAGTTCGCGATGTGACTGATCCGCTTGATGCTGTTGGTAATACTACCAAAGCAGTAACAAAGGGTTACGCTGTTGCTTCGGCCGGTCTAGCGGCGTTGGTACTTTTTGCGGCCTATACTCAAGAGTTTTTTGAGCTTGGGAAAACGGTTTCATTTCAACTTGGTGATGTCAGGGTTTTGGTGGGGTTATTTATCGGCGGGATGATGCCCTATCTATTCGGTTCAATGGCGATGAAGGCCGTTGGTAAGGCTGGTGGAGCGATAGTTGATGAAGTTCGCCGACAGTTTCGAGAGATTCCCGGCATCATGGAGCGTACCGCTAAGCCGGATTATGCTAAGGCCGTTGACATTGTTACTCGGGCGGCAATCAAAGAAATGATTTTACCGGCACTGATACCAATAGTCATCCCGATTGTGATTGGTTTTGCTATGGGACCGGAAGCTCTTGGTGGATTGTTAGTCGGTGCGATTGTAACTGGAATTTTTGTGGCAATTTCAATGACATCCGGTGGCGCTGCCTGGGACAATGCTAAGAAGTACATCGAGGAAGGTAACTATGGTGGTAAGGGATCAGATGCTCACAAGGCCGCGGTTACAGGAGACACTGTTGGCGATCCGTATAAGGATACAGCCGGACCGGCGATTAACCCTATGATCAAGGTTGCGAATATTGTCGCATTGTTGATCGCAAAGTTTTTAGTCTGAAAAGTTTATGTCAAAATGTGGATAACTAACTTATCTTGTTCTGTGCCAAAGTGCTAGAATCTATTCGTAGTCTATTATTTTTTAATAAGTCCCTTGGGCAAGTCTTTGGGGGGAGGGCGAACCCTCCTGCGTCAAGACTTCGGAGGGCAAAGGAAGGGGGGTGTTTGTATGTTAGAAGTTACAGCAGCATCTGATGTAGTCAGAGTATCTTTGTTGACCCTTTGGGGTAATGTCGCCGGTTTTTTGCCGAGATTAGTCGCCGCCATCGTGGTCTTTTTAGTTGGTTGGCTGGTTGCGGTTTTGGTGGCTAAGTTGGTCTGGCACATTGTCAGATTGATCAGGCTAGACCACGCGTTGGAAGGCGTTGGTTTTAGACGCGTTTGGGAAAGGAGCGGGTATAAGCTTAACAGCCCGATGTTTTTCTATGAATTGGTAAAGTGGTTTTTTGTAATCGTCTTTTTGATGGCCGCGACTAATATCCTTGGTCTAGTTGAAGTAACCGAATTCCTCCGAAGCGTGGTTTTCTACTTGCCCAACATTTTTGTTGCGGCGCTCGTGCTGATAATAGGAGTTTTGGTAGCCAGGTTCGTAGAGGGATTAGTGCGCGGATCAGTCAAGGCGGCCCAGTTAGCATCGGCTAATTTCCTAGGGTCTTTGGCCAAGTGGTCCGTGTTGGTTTTTTCTTTGCTGATAGCGCTAAGCCAATTGAAGGTAGCTGACGAGGTTGTCAGAATTATAGTCATGGGCTTGGTAGCTGCCGGTGCCATAGGTCTTGGTTTGGCCTTTGGTCTTGGCGGTAAGTCTCACGCCGACGAATTCATTGGCAAGATGAGGAAGCATATAGGGGAGTAAGTCAGTGAACAATATTCGGTGATCAAAAAACAACACCCCCCGACGGGGGGTGTTGTGGTTATTAACATTTAGTCAACACAACTATTGACTCTATTTTTAAGCTTTGCTACACTTAGCACGATCAAATATATGCTTGTCCCGTTAGAAGTAGCCCTAGCGGGTTCGCGGATTAAAGGCTACCTGTTTGCTTAGATTGTGCAGTATAGTATAAGTAAAACTTAGTGCTAGCTGTAGCTGCTTCTAACGGGATGAAAAACCTAAAAAAATTAGTAACAAAAAGCGGATGATGTCTGTGGCTTAATTTTACGCCTGACGACGTCCCGCTTGGCGGGATTTATTGTACCCATTTGACCTTCGTCGGGCATCTCTCACAAGGAGGTGCCCGACGGAAGTTAAACGAATTACGGACGCTAGAGATAGAATCTTGAAAACAGAATATATAGCGGGTAAAAAGTATCTAAATTGTCCCGATTTTGTTTTCGACTTTGTCGAATTACAAAATCGAGGATCCTCGATTTTCGCAAGCGAAAATCGGGACATTATTAATTCAAGCGCCGAGCTTGGATTAATAGAATAGAAATAAAATAAAAGCTAATAAGTAAGTAAAAAGCTTATGATTTGAAAGTTATAAGCTGTGCTAAATTAAGGGCGTATGGAGGATGCCTTGACACCAAAAGGCGACGAAGGACGTGGCGTGACGACGATATGCTTCGGGGAGCCGTCTAGCAGGCTTTGATCCGGAGATTTCCGAATGGGGAAACCTAGTGCGAGTAATATCGCATTGCTCGACAGCAATGTCGGGAGCGTACCCGGTGAAGTGAAACATCTCAGTAGCCGGAGGAAAATAAAACAAAGCCACTATGTGGCAACATACCCTAAGTAGCGGCGAGCGAAAGGGGCGAAGTCTAAACCCATTTTTTGTTAGTTTACTAATAACAGATGGGGGTTGCAGGGATAATATACTCTAAACACAGCCGAGG
>CAYHQI010000068.1:0-3932 GCA_964358785.1 uncultured Candidatus Saccharibacteria bacterium | reverse complement strand
TACTTTTTAAAAATATGGAAAAAAGAATATTTTATTTATCGATTAATGCTTTGGTGATAATTTTGGCTGTTTTTATATTGGTCTGGATAAGTCAGAAGTTAAATACGGCGACAACCACCAATACGGTTTCATTCAGCGGGCAAGGCAAGGTTTATGCCAAGCCGGATATTGCGATGCTTGAATTCGGCATACTTACCGAAGCTACCACTTCTAAGGCCGCGCAGGATGCCAATTCAAAGAAATCGCGACAAGTTACAGATTTCCTCAAAAAACAGGACATTGCAGAAAAGGATATCAAGACGACTTATTACAATATTTATCCAAAATATTCTTCAGTTCAGGTTCCCGTAATGTACGACGAGAGGCAGGTTCAGGCATATCCTCCTTATCCCGTACCAACAGAGCCTAAGATTATTGGTTACTCTGTTAATCAGGGTTTTCAGGTTAAGGTTAGGGATTTTGATAAACTAAGCGGGATAATCGACGGGCTTGTGGCAAACGGCGTCAACAATGTTAATAACCTCGGGTTCTCAATAGAAGATCCGGAAAGGTTGCGATCCGAGGCGCGTACATTAGCCATAGCTGATGCCAAGAAAAAAGCCGATGAGTTGAAGGGTAAGATCGGCATTGGTCTCGGCAAGATAATAAACTTTTATGAGGACAGCTATGGTTACCAGCTTGATCGTGGCGGTGGTTTTGGTGGCGATATCCAATCGCTCCCAGCCAAGGGACCAGCATTGCCATCCGGAGAAAACGAGATTAGTGTTAACGTAACATTAACGTATCAGATTAAATAATAATTGCATGACGTTTAATGACGGAACAATACTAAACTAGTGAGTTGACTATTTATCGGGGGGAGTAAACTAAAGAGAAGTAAGTAAACTTAACTTTTGAAAGGAGGTGTTTTAAGGGAACTGAATCAAAATTTTCTCCAGAAAGATTCAAAGAAACAGCAAAAAGATTAAGGTCAAAAATAGATCGTGATAATGAGATTCATAGAACTATAGCCGAGCTTCCTGGGCAGCTAGATAAAATGGCCATCCACCTTACCAAGGTCGTGCGTAGATTTGTTGATGTCATTACTGCCTAACATTATCAAATGTTAGGGGCTAGATTGAAAAGAATGGAAAAAGTTGCTGGCAATGAAGGTTTGCCTGAAGAATACCTAAGATTGTTAGAGGGTATATCAGAAGTGGCAAATGAAAACTATGGCTCATTAGAAAAATTAGAAGCTGCCATCAAAGCCCTAGACGATTTTGAAATTAAGATCGGAAATTAATTAACTAATCTTATAATTAACTCAACTATAGCATTACAAAACCCGCCGAGAGGCGGGTTTTGTAATGCTATAAACTAGCAGCTAAAAGCTAGAAACTAATTTTTATGATCTCTTATCGTTAACCCCTCTTTCGCTAAAGCTTCGGAGGGCACAGCAGAACATGATCTTTTATCGTTAACCCACCCAACTTTTGCTTACGCAAAACTTAGGCGGGCAAGCCAGATTTTTAGCAACACGATTTCATATCGTTAACCAGAAGTGACTGTTTTCGATACAATCAAACGCCTCTTGAATAGGTCAAAGAGGATGACCAAAGGTCACGCGACTTTACGCAGTATCAAAGGCACATTTACCGGCCCCTGATACCGTGTGTTCACTGTATCGACCCACCTTCGCCCTTGCGGGCTTCGGACGGGCAGGCGAGCGAACATCGCATAGCCTATATCGACACCTTGATCTAAAAACCTTTAAGAATTTTTAGAAAGGAGGTGATCCAGGAGCAGGTTCCCCTACCCCTGCCTTGTTCATGTTAATCCATCTCTTTCGAGTGGCACGGACTATATCTTCATCCCTCTCCATACTTGGGGGAGGGGGCCGGCGTATTATAGTGCTTCGATTTGATAGGCACTATCTTGGTCATTAGGCCAAAGTCTCTACGGGCCCAGCTCTTTTTGTAAAAGTGCTGGGTTCCCTCGGTATTATCTTCATACCTTAATTTTATCAAAATTAAGAGTAAAACTCCACCGATTTCAGCCGATTTTATTTGTCAAGATTACTCTTGACAAGTCGCAACAAGTATTTCACGACTTATGCTTTGTCACCGAGCCTACCGTGGTTCCATATAATAATACGGAGCTTCGGGTATTCCCGGCTTCCCTGCATTGACGGGCGGAATTCTTCAGTAGGAACGTACTTTAGATTCCCCACCCCGATCTTAAAGATAACGATCGGGGCCAAGCTTTTTATGCTTGGGCGTAGCGAGCGGATTTCCCGCACTACGCGAGCCCAATTGAACCAAATGATATTTTCTATTTCCTTTTCCCGTTGGATTCATTCTGTTTCTCATTGCAATTATTTTTTTAGCATGGGATATGTTGAGATGTTTCTTTTCAGAAATCATTTTTACAATCCTGCAAAAAATTTTAAAACTTTTTCTTTTTTTTGATTGCAAAGGGTGTTTTTTGAAGAATGGAATGATTGTTTCAGTTAATCCCTTCATGCTAGAAACCTTTAATTTGCAATGAGCTTTCCAGCGAGGATAACGTTTGAACTCATATATGTATATATGCCCAGGTCGTCCCAGAGTTTTATGAATTTTTTCTAGGATCGATCTGTCATCTATTACCATTTCGATTTCGAATGCAGCTCTAATATCGTAGCCAGACTTAATGTCGGGCCGCTTACTGCATCCTACAGAGAAACATCCTTCTCCATCAACGAATCCAACTATATAATTAGGGTTCAATAGGTTCTGTCCTTCTTGTTGTTTTCTCGGTGTAGACATACACCAAGTATATCATGAAACTAGTCAATAGATATAAACAATACTATGACAGAGCTGACTTCTCGGGTGGTGTAAAAGTTCCTTAACCACTCGAGATATCCATGGGTTATTTGCAAAACTATTCCCTACATCCAAATGACTTTGTTTGTTATATTTTCCCTCTACCTCACCGCCTACATAGAGGTCAATAAAAGCCTTTGCCAATTAGCGGATAAATTTGGCTGCAATTTGTCTCCAGGTCCTTCGCCCCGATTCTCGCGAATGCGGGACTACCTTTCAACTACGCTTTCGGGCGGGTCCCGAAGGAATAGATTTTAACTATTTAGTTTTGCAAACTGCCACGCGCAATTAATTCTGAGTGCAAAGATCGAGAACGTATTCACCGCAGCGTGCTGATCTGCGATTACTAGCGATTCCGGCTTCATGGAGGCAAGTTTCAGCCTCCAATCCGAACTGGGGGGAGGTTTGATGGGATTAGCTCCGCCTCGCGGCTTGGCAACCCATTGTTACTCCCCATTGTATCATGCGTGTAGCCCAGGGCATCAAAGGGCCACGCTGACTTGACGTCATCCCCGCCTTCCTCCAGGTCAACCCTGGCAGTCTCGCCTGACACGTATAACAGGCAACAGGGGTTGCGCTCGTTTCCCAACTTAATGGAACCATTCACATGACGAGCTGACGACCATATTGTTCCATTATTCCTAATGGTATGGACTATACTTTCACCCGCCCAAGTTTTCGCTTTGCGAAAATTTTGGTGGGGCCAACATTTTATGGCATCTTATTTTTATACGCTTGCCATCCTGACTATAAGTGTATAATCAGAGTCTCTACGGGTTCCGAGTACAAGTTTTTGTAACTTAACTGAATATTTTTTGATGTTTTCTAAAAACTTATCTATATCTTTTGTCTGGACGTAAATTACGAATGTATTTGATGTGCGATATTTGTATAGCTTTACATTTGTAACCCCAATGCTTGGCAATAAATCATAATCAAGTTTTGCATCCTGATAATTGCCGTAAGAGATTCTACAATCTCTTTTTAAATCTTTTGATATACATCCGTCACCATCAAACCTGCCTGCAATGTAGGCCTTAATTGCTTCGGTGTGAGCTAGTTTTCTTTCGTTGCTATCTCTGAATT
>CAYHQI010000067.1:0-3934 GCA_964358785.1 uncultured Candidatus Saccharibacteria bacterium | reverse complement strand
CTCGGCTATCTCGCGCTCGGCGATCAGCAAAAATAGAGTGGAGCCATTTTTCCTCCTTTTCGGCATTCTCCACCGTTGCTGCATAATAGACTTCAAACGGTAGCGGCACGCCAGTACGATCTAATTGTTTGAGCCTCTCTTTGACATCGCCATGAGTAAAGCCAATCTTTACATACTCTGGCATTGACTCATTTTTTAAAATGTAGACGATTTGGTTCATAAATTTATTTACCTGTTTCGTGCTTAAAATTCTCCGGAATTTTCCATACACCTTTCTCTCGGAACGCAGGAATCTTTTGGCGACGAGCGGCATTAGAAAGAGCTGGTCCCGAAAGAGAATATTTTTTGGTGTAATCAGACAACGGAATAATAGTCTCACCCTTAAGGTACGTTATGCGTTTATGGAGTGATTCCATAAGACCAAGCACCAAAACCTTTTCTATCGTTTTGGTATTCTTGCCGTCTCGGTAATCACCAAATGCCTGATAGTATTCTTTTTTCTCACGGTCTCGAACGATGACACCTGGGAAGCCGAGTCGCTGAAGTTGATAATTAATAAGCACTCGACCAATACGGCCATTGCCATCGTTAAATGGATGAATAGTTTCAAACTCCAAATGGAATTTTCCGATCTTGTCTAGGAAATAGGAATTGAGGTCACTGGTGTATTCAAGTAGGATTGCCTCCATAAGACGGTCCACTTGTTCCGGAGCTGGTGCGACATGAGTGCCAACTCGAACATACTCGCCTTCAGTACGAAAGCGACCAGCAATGTGATCATTGATACCGCCGATTAGCATCTGGTGCAGTAGCAAGATTATTTCTTTATCAATCTCACTTTCCTGCGACTTAGTACGAATATATCCAACAACACGAGCAAGATTCTTTGCCTCAAAAACTTCTCGTACGGTGACATCGCGTGAGACTTCCATATCAAGAAGGATTTTCTCTGTCTCCTTAAGAGTTAGGGTGGAGTTCTCGATCGCATTGGAGTTGTAAACCGCCTCTGGGATCTCTGCCTCATCAACCATAACCAAAAGAGACTCCTTGCCCTTGCGAAGGGAGTCATACTCAGCCTTGAGTTCTTGGATGCGCTTTTTAGTGGGGTTATTGATAGCCATATGCATACATTATAGTCTTTTAACATTTAAAAGTCAATAACCTGTGAATAGAGCTTAAAAATCTGGTCTATTCACCATATAATATAATGGAATAGCCTTGTTGGGCAATAAGACGATGTTTTAGGTATGGACATATGGTGACCATAAAAGGTAGATAAAGTTAAGAAATTACTCCACCCCCCCCCACTCACCATATCTCGCCTTGAGAAAGAAGGCTTAAAATGATAAAGTTTCGAGGTGTTAAGTATTGGTATCGTCGGTCTGCCGAATGTGGGTAAATCCACCCTATTCAAGGCACTGACGAAAAAACAAGTAGATATACAGAACTACCCCTTTACCACCATAGATCCAAACGTTGGCGTAGTTGGTGTACCTGATGAACGCCTGGAATTGCTCGCCAAAATGTCACACTCGGCCAAAATTGTGCCGACAGCAATTGAATTTATCGATATCGCCGGACTGGTTAAGGGCGCGGCACAAGGCGAAGGACTGGGCAATAAGTTCTTGGCCAATATACGCGAGGTAGACGCTATCGCCGAGGTGGTACGGGTTTTTGAGGATGAAAATGTAATCCACGTACATAAAAAAATAAATCCGCCTAGTGATATAGAAATTATAAATACCGAGCTTATGCTTGCCGATTTGGAAACTATAAACAAGCGCATCGAAAAAACCAAAGTCAACGATCCGAAAGCGGCAATTGAGGTATCGGCCCTGCAAAAATTAAAATCGGGCCTTGAGTCAGGGACGCTGGCGATAAATATAGAACTGAATGATAAGGATAAACCCCGACGACAGAGTGTCGGGGCTCCGACTGAAACGTCGGAGGAAAAAATAAAAAGAGAATTAAATCTCCTGACCAATAAAAAGTTTATCTACATACTAAACGCTTCGGAATCACAAATAAAAGATGGTTGGTTGCCGGATGGTGCCTTGTTAAAAACCATGGCCGGCAATGATTACGTAATCCTTGCAAGCACATTTGAGTTGCTTCTTTCAGAATCCAGCCAAGAGGAACAAAAAATCTTCATGGAAGAAGTTAATCTACAAGAAAATCGCCTGGATGATTTGATTAAAAAGGCCTACCACACACTCGGATTAATTACCTTTCTGACCACCGGGGAAGACGAAACCCGCGCCTGGACTTGCGAGGCAGGCGCCACAGCCCCACAGGCCGCTCGCGCCATTCATACTGACTTCGAGCAAAAATTCATCAGAGCAGAGATAATCAATTGGCAGGAACTCCTAGCGGTAGGTTCCCATTCGACAAGCTCAGGGCAAGCGTGGAGCAATGCACGCCAAACCGGTAAACTCCATATCGTCGGCAGAGATTACGTCGTTCAAGACGGGGATGTGATGGAAATTAAAATTTGACCTTCCGCTATAATCGAATAAGATAGAGGAAGCCATTTAAAAACAGCGTGGGGGGGGGCCTATGGTACCAGAAAAGATTGATTGGCGGCTTATCGTGCCGGCAAATTCGACAAATTTCTCACAAATAAGTTCAGAAAGGTTCCAAGAATTACTATCTTCCAATAAAAAAGCGACATTTCTTTTCTTTCTTAATAACCTCCGGGTCATCATAAAACCAAACCCCCACCCAAAGATAAGCACGGCCGAAATAAACTACATGGCGAAGTTTTTAACTAGAATATCTATGACCACTGACCTTCCATCGATTTCCGATCAATTTTTTATACACTTCCCCACCTTTGATAGTATGGCGAATATATACAGCAATTTACGCAAAAATATTTTGGGAAATGTAGCCGAGGCACGATTTTTAGAAATGATAGCGTGCCAAATCCTGTTCTTTAGCGGGTTTTACTATGATGATGCCGTGCGGCGTTTTGATCGAAACGAGATGGAAAAACTTGGCCGAGATTACTTTACGGCTTGTGCGATCGAAAACAAAAGAAAAAGATTATTAGAAAAAATGGCCAAAAATTTTAAAACATGGCAGGATTTTCTTTGTTATCTCAACTGGCGCTTCGCAAAACTACGAGAAGAGGCCTTGCTGATTCAACAACCAAAACTTCCCGAGCCCCTAATTAAGCTTACCGGCAAATAGCCGGTTTTTAAATTTTTCCAACCGAGCCGAAGAGTTGCAATTTCTCCTTAACCATTTTTTTGACTTCTTCAAAAGCCAAATCGAGATATTTATAGGGCGTAGTTTCGTTTGGTTTGTTTTCAAGCTCTTTGCGGAGTGTATCGTGATAAGCTACCCGAAGCTCGGTGTTGATATGGACGTTGACGATTCCGTTTTGGATCGCCATTTTTATTTCTTCAGCCGGTAAGCCGGAGGCGCCGTGAAGTACTAGCGGTATATTCGGTACGGCAGCAGCAATTTTTTTGAGGTGCTCCAAATCAAGACGTTCTATTTGTTCGGTCACTATCCCATGTATATTTCCAAAAACCACCGCAAGACGATTAACGCCAGTCCGTGCCAAAAAATCGCTAGCTTGTTCGGGTTTGGTATAATCATCCCTGCTTATCTCAACCTTGGATTGAACCTCCGAGCTGCCCTTTAGGTAACCGATTTCACCCTCAACTTCAATTTCCGGATTTTTAGATTTGGCATACTCGACGACTTGTTTGGTTAAGGCAATGTTTTCTTCATACGGTAATTTGGAGGCGTCTACCAAAACAGTATCATAGCCAGCATTGATGGCGACCTTAACCGACTCCCAACTTTTGTGATGATCGGCATTGAGAAATACAGCATAACCTTCCTGCTGGTATGACCTAACTAAAGCAACTGCCTGATCGTAACCGATAAACTCGGCCTCCCCTTCCGAGGTGCCAACCATAAT
>CAYHQI010000066.1:2565-3943 GCA_964358785.1 uncultured Candidatus Saccharibacteria bacterium | reverse complement strand
ATTTTCCATCATTTAATTCTACTTCAGAAATATGCACTTCAAAACGGAATTCGGGAAAGCCTACTTTTACAAAGACAAAGGGAGCAGAAATGAAGCAACTGATTTTTGGAATGACGTTAGTTTGGGCGATCATTGCCAGTATCAACTGGAATATCCAGTCTACTAGGGCGAGTGAAGTAGATTACAAGGTCGCTAACCTTAGTGTCAGTCTTGAGTACGAAAGGGCGATCGCGGCAACCGGGCCGTGTGGGAACCAGTTCGCGGTAAGCGGACTGGGTAACAAAAAAGATCGGTCAGTTGTGGCCGGTCGAATTGTAGCAACGAAAGAGGTGGGGCGCTTCTTCCAGGAGCAAGTCGAAATAGACGGGGGTAAGGACATTGCCCTCTATGTAAAAGTTGATCGAGACAAAGTTCAGTTTTTGTTCAGGCGGCACCTTAATCACAAATAATTCTGCCGCCACATCGTCGCGAGAGGGGATCTGCACTACGAAGCAGATCCCCGTCCTCGCGGCTTTTTTTTATTTGTTGTGGTTAGCTTGTGGTGAGCCCCTCATCACAAAAATTGCAACCAACGGGAGCGTAAGCGTTTTTTATCACTTTGCTAATTGTTAAGAAAAAGGATGTTTCTACTGGCGGAGGCACGCGCGTTTTGCGCCTGTCCCGAAGGGCCAGCAAAACACGCGTGTGTAGCCAGTCAGCAAACAGATATACTTATGATTGCAATTTTTGAGATGGGGGCTAGCGGAGTACCCAAACCTTGTTGTCGGCAGAAAGTATCCAGACGGAGCCGTCGGGGGAGATGAAGATGTCGTTGATAGTGCCGGCTAGGGAGAGATTGTAGGTAGTCTTTAGTTCGCCGGTAGCCTTGTCGAAAACATAGACCAGACCGTTAGTTCTGTCGGCGAGATAAACAAAAGCGGAATCTTTGAATGTAAAAATGCGGCTACCGGCGGTGGGTACAAGCTGGAGGTCAACTTCGCCGGCCTTGGCGCCCTTGAAGTATTTGATTAATTTACCGTCAGCATTGAGCGCATAGACATTTCCATCCACAGTTATCGAGATGAGGGTTCCGCTCGCATCATCACTGCCCCAGTTTGTGCGCTTAATCCCGCCGGTGGCGGCATCCGCATATTTATATATATGGTTATCAGCCAGAGTATAAAGATTGTCCTCGTATAATGTGGCGTCAACAGCTGGCGCCGGTTCTTTTAATGAAAAAACGGAAGTCTTTTTTGTTTCTAGATTATAAACTCCGAATGTATCCGAGCCGTTGAAAAAAGAGACGGCCGTTTTTGAATGAAAAAGTAATTTTGGAGTCGTTTTGAATTGTATCAGTTCGGATGCGGTACTTTGGTTTAAAGAAAATACTGTGCCAGCC